>NZ_QGHD01000009.1 GCF_003148885.1 Hallerella porci
AGCAACAGCCCTGAACGAGTAATCAAGTATTTTGGCGACAAGCATGTCTCTTATGCAGCATGACTATGTAAAAAATATATCCGCCGGAGCAATAACACTTCATTGTTTTGAACAAGAGAAAGTTCAAAGCTATCAACATAGCTGTTGGGATAAATTTTGCTGATCGGATACTCGTTGTTGTAATTGAGATTTCCAGGAATAGAAATAGAAAAAGAATCGATGGCGGTTTGAACTATGAATGCATCGTCGGGTATTGCCGTGAACGCATAAAATTTTTCATTGTACGTAACGGATGTAATTCCGTCTTTTGTTTCTATTGAAGTTAGATCGTTTACGTTGGGAAATGCAAATGGAAAAAAGTCTCCGCAAAGGAAATCGTTCCAAGAACGTATAGAAAATAGGTCTAAAAGTTCTTTGGGCAGGTCGATCAGATAAAAAGAATCGTCAGGATATCCCCCCCCCCGCAATTTTTATGCCCGGATTATTTTTGACCTTATATTTCACAAAAGCAATTTTGGGATTTTTTGCATTGCCGTATAAAACAACTTTGTCTTTCGTTTTTTGAGCAAAATTGACAGCTCCTGTTGCAAAACATTTCTTCTCTGCGGCTGCTGGAGACAATGCGTATGACATTGTCGCTCCGATAAGACTTAGAATCAAATAGATCTTTTTGATCTTTGTATTCTCCTAATTATGGCGCGAGTTTTCATTGCCAATGCAATTGATGTAAAGTTAAAATCTGTATACTAAAATTCTTCAATACCGTTTGGCGTAGCAAGGATTACTTTGTTCGCCATTCCGATGAATAACCCGTGGCCCAAAAGCCCGGGCATTTTGTTTAATTCAAAATCGAGTTTTTCGGGATCATCGATAATGCCGAATTTAGCGTCGGCGATTAAATTGCCCGAATCGCTGATCACGGGACCGTCTTTGCCGGGAGCGCCCATACGGACAGCGAGAGTGCCGCCGAGTTTGCTTACTTTATAAGTAATCGCTCCGATTGCGCCCGGGAGAATTTCCAGAGGAACGGCAAATTTTTCGCCGAGTTTCTGCACTTTCTTTCCCGAGTCCGCGATGATAATATAATTGTCCGCCATCGATGCGACGATTTTTTCGAGCAAATGCGCTGCGCCGCGGCCTTTGATCAAATTTTTCTGCGGGTCGATTTCGTCGGCGCCGTCAATTGCGATGTCGAGATGAGTGGCTTCGCCCAAGTCGATGAGAGGAATGCCGAGTTTGCGACATTGAAGAGTTGTGCTCCAACTCGTGCTCACCGCGGTGACTTTTAAACCTTCGTTTTGAATGCGTTCGCCTAAGCGGTTTACCATATGAGCGGCAGTGCTTCCGGTACCGAGTCCGACGAACATGCCGGATTCAATCATATCTGCGGCGCGGACGCCTGCTGCTTTTTTGAGTTCATTCAAGTCTGCCATTATCGCCAGTGCCTCCCGAAATTATTTTGTTCGTCTTCTGGAAAATCTTCGCCTTCGTCGAAATCGTCATCGCCTTCATCGTTTTCTTCGTATTCGTCGGGAACACCGGTTTCGAGTTCCGTTGCCGAAGCTTCGTCAATTCCTACGATGGTGACTTCAAACGTTAAATCTTTCCCGGCAAAAGGATGATTGCCGTCGAGGATGACGGTGTCTTTTTGAATTTCTCGGATGACGTAAATTCCGGTTTCGTCATCGTCATCGTTTTTGCTGTAAAGTTCCCGCGGATCTTCGGGAATTGAAAATTCTTTGGAATCGGTATCGTTTACCATTTCCAGTTCCATACCGAGCCAAATTTCGCCGATATTTTTGAGCTCTTCTTTGGAAACTTTAATGATTAAATCGTTGCGGTAAGGGCCGTAGCCTTTGTCGAAAGGAACGTGAGCGATAATGTGTTCGCCGACGGAATGTCCGTCTAAAGCTTCTTCTAAGCCCGAAATAATGCTATCGCAGCCGTGCATATAAACAAAAGGAACGGAATCGGGAACTTCTTCGACGATTTCGCCGTTTTCGTTTTTGAGCGTATAGCAAATGCTGATTTTTTTATTCTTGGTAACCGTTTCCATTGGCGTAAAAGATAGAAAAAACATCACCCGAGCAAGGACGCTATGATTGACATTTCTAATTCCGAGTTCCTTTGTCTAAATTAAATAGCTATATTGTGTTCATGTTATACGGGATATATTCGGATATTCACGCAAATTTGCCGGCGCTCGAAGTCGTGCTCGAATCGATGACGAGAATGGGCGTAGAACGTCGCGTTTGTTTAGGTGATATTGTCGGATATGGCGCAAATCCCAATGAATGCGTGGCAAAAGTCAAAGAAAATGCCGACGTTTGCATTCTCGGAAATCACGACAGCGTAGCGATAGAATGGGATTCGGATGTAGGATTTAATCCGTTTGCCAAAACAGCAATTCAGTGGACGCAGCAAGCGTTATCCGAAGAATCCAAAGAATATTTGCGCTCGCTCCCGTATATGTACGAAGAAAACGATATTTGTTTTGTGCACGCTTCTCCGATGTCTCCGGCCGATTGGATTTATGTCACGGATTTGGAAGACGCATTAGATGCTTTTGATCATTTTGGAGAACGCAGTTGTTTCGTCGGGCACACGCATACGCCGGTAATTGTCGCTATGCGCGATGGCGAAATTCCCAAAGTCATCGAAACCGGATACTATGAACTCGAAGAAGGTGAACGCTTACTCGTAAATGTCGGAAGCGTTGGACAGCCGCGCGACCGCGATTCTCGGGCGAGTTACTGCCTTTTCGATACCGAAAAAATGAGCGTCCGCTTAGTGCGTTTAGAATATGATATTGCGAAAACGCAGCAAACGATGCGCGAAGCTGGAATGCCTGCGTTTTTAGTCGATCGGTTGGAACTCGGACGATGAAACTCATCATCGCAGTTTTTGGAAAACCCGGCTCTCCTTTTATCAAAGACGAAGTTGAAAAATATACGAAGCGTTTACGCTCTTCGAATGTCCAATTAGAAGTTGTCGAATTAAAACAGAGCAAACGCGAAGATCAAGCGAAAAGCCTTTCGGAAGAAGCCGCAGAATTTGCAAAGCGTTTCCCGCGTGAAAATTATCAATGGATTGCGATGGCCGAAGAAGGGAAGCTCATGAATACGGTGCAGCTTGCGTCGTGGATAAAACCGCGACTCAATGCGAATTGTGTTTTCCTCATCGGCTCGGCTTACGGCATTGCGCCCGAAATTAAAAAGCAATCGAGCTTACTTCTTTCGCTTTCACCGCTCACATTTACGCATGATCATGCGCGGATAATTTTAACAGAACAACTGTATCGTTGTTTAATGGTCATCGCGGGGCACCCTTATCATCACGTTTGATTTTTTAGGAGTTTTTTTATGCAAACGGAACTTCAAAAATCTTTAAAAATCGTTTTTTCCACTCTAGAAGAAAAAGAAAAATTTGAACACGCAAGTCGCTTAATCGGATTTGATGAACAGACAATTTGTCCGCCGAAAGCGATGGAAAATCAAGGAAAGACAATTGCGTTTTTGACGAATCAAGCGTTTAAATTAACGAAATCGCCTGAATTTATTTCTGCTGCAGAAAATTTATTTGCCCGTCGCGAAGAATTGAATTTGCCCGAATGTCTTTTGGCCGAAGGCTTGCACCGCGATTATTTGCAAAGCAAAAATATCACGTCGGAATTGGACGAAAAATTTTCTCTCATTTTAAATCAAGCATTTGTCGATTGGTTAAACGCAAAAAATAAAGCGGACTTTTCTTTGTTCGCCGATTCGTTAGAAAAAGTGCGTTGGGTGAATTTAAAACAAATTGAACTTTCCGAAAATTCATTCGCCACTCCTTACGATCATTTGTTACAAGTTTATGAACGCGGCATCACGACGCAGGATTTGGATTTTTGCTTTGACGCTTGCAAAGAACGATTGATTCCTTTGCTCAAAAAAATTCAGAAAAGTCCGCGGAAAATTTCTGCTGATTTTCTCACGGAATTTGCTGCGGTCGATGCACAAGAAAAACTCGCCAAAAAACTTTTGCAAAAAATCGGATTTGATTTTTCTCGCGGTACATTTTCGACGAGCGAACATCCGTTTACCGATGGCATCGCTCTAGACGATGCGCGCTTAACGACGAATTACGACGAACATCTTTTGATGT
The DNA here is from genome assembly GCF_003148885.1 of Hallerella porci. Classification (NCBI taxonomy): domain Bacteria; kingdom Pseudomonadati; phylum Fibrobacterota; class Fibrobacteria; order Fibrobacterales; family Fibrobacteraceae; genus Hallerella; species Hallerella porci. The sequence goes on from NZ_QGHD01000009.1 coordinate 4,144, forward strand.
CAAATATCTTTTCGATTTTGCACGAAGGCGGCCACGCTCTCTTTGAACAAAATCAACCTGCCGAAGATTTCGTTTATCATTTGACCGGTTTTAAAACATTGGGTCAGCACGAATCCGTTTCGCGTTTTTACGAAAATCGCATCGGACGTTCGCGCGAATTTTGCTCACAACTTTTTGAAGAATTGAAAATTTCTTTTCCACAAATTTTTGCAAATCGCACCGCCGAAGAATTATACGATGCCGTGAATCTGGTAACGCCGAGTTTAATCCGCATCGAAGCGGACGAATTCACTTATACATTCCACATTATCATCCGTTACGAAATGGAAAAAATGATTGTGAATGAAAATGTGAAAATTCAAGATTTGCTGAAAATTTGGGCGGATAAATACGAAGAATATTTAGACATTCGTCCGGAAAATGATCGCGAAGGAATTTTGCAAGATGTGCATTGGGCGAGCGGATTTGGCTACTTCCCAACGTATGCGCTCGGCAATATGTATGGGGCGATGTATTTCAATAAAATGCAAGAAGAATTTGATGTGCACGAAGCGATTGCGCAATCGGATTTGAAAAAAATCAATCATTGGATGCAAGAAAATGTTTGGAAATCGGCGAATCGTTTAGCGCCAAAAGAATGGATAAAAAATATCACCGGCCGCGAATTTACGCCGCAAGATTTTTTGGATTATTTAGAAAAAAAATACAGCGAAATTTATGGCGTTTGAAAAACAAAAAGCAGAACTTTCGCCTGCGCAAAAAGCGGAACGCAGCATTTCAAAACAGTTTCGTCGAAAACTGTGGAGCCCTTTTGTTTCGGCGATTAAAGAGTATCAACTGATTCAACCGAACGATAAAATTGCCGTTTGCATTTCGGGCGGAAAAGATTCTATGCTTCTCGCGAAGATGATGCAAATGCTCAAGCGTTACAGCGATTTTCCGTTTGAGTTAATTTATTTGGTCATGGATCCGGGTTATAATGCAGCCAATCGAAAACGCATCGAAGAAAACGCTGCGCGTTTAGAAATTCCGCTGACGATTTTTGAAACGGATATATTTGCCGTCGCCGATACGATGGAACATTCGCCGTGTTATATTTGCGCACGGATGCGCCGCGGGCATCTTTACAACAAAGCCAAAGAACTCGGCTGCAATAAAATTGCGCTCGGACATCATTTTTCGGATGTAATTGAAACGACGGTGATGAGCATGTTTTACGCTTCGCAAATGCAAGCGATGCTTCCGAAATTGCACAGTCAAAATTTCCCAGGAATGACTCTCATTCGTCCGCTTTATAAAATTCACGAAGACGATATTATCGCGTGGATGCGGGCAAATGAATTGCAATTTATCCAATGCGCTTGTCGTTTTACCGAACGCAATGCGGTAAGCGAAAATGAAATTTTTGAAAGCAAACGCAAAGAAGTCAAAGAAATTATTCGGCGATTAAAACGCGATAATCCGGGAATTGAAAAAAGCATTTTTCACAGCATTCATTCGGTGCGAATTGAAACATTTCCCGGTTACAAGGCCGACGGAAAAATGCATTCGTTCTTAGAAAAATTTGATGCGGATTCCGAAAGTTTTGACGAAAAATAAATTCGCCAAAAATTAAAATTTAATGCGCCCAAAAGTGCAGTAAAATCGGCGTTAAAATAGTCGTGAAAACGCCGCAGACGCCGATGGCGAGCGAACTCATCGCACCTTGAACTTCGCCCATTTCAAGCGCTTTCGCAGTTCCAATCGCATGCGCAGAAGTTCCAATCGCAATGCCTTGTGCAACGGGATGTTTGATTTTACAAACTTTGCAAACAATCGGAGCCACGACGCCGCCGGTAATTCCCGTAATCACAATCGACGCAATCGTAATCGAAGGAATGCCGCCGATAATTCGCGAAAGTTCCATTCCCATCGGAATCGTAATCGATTTCGGGAGAAGCGAATAATGCAACACGACATCGATTTCAAAAATGAACACGCATAAAGAAACGAGAGCAAACGAAACAATACAACCGGTGAAAATTCCAATCACAATCGGAATAATATTTTTCTTTAAATTATCCAACTGCTTGTAAAGAGGAACCGCGAGAACCGCTGTCGCAGGCGCTAAAAAAATCGAAATATAATCGCCGCCGATATTATAAGTTTCCAGAGAAACTCCGGTGAGAAGCAAAAAGCCGATAAGCAAAATGCTCGCGATTAACATCGGATTGCAAATAGCGAGTTTAAATTTTCGGCTGCAAAAAACGCCGGTTTCGTAAGCGACAATCGTCATCACAATTCCGAAAAAAGGCGTGTTCAAGACTTCGTACATTTTTTTTCCTTCTTTTCAAAACGAGAAAGCAAAATATCGGTTACTTTTCCTGTAATAGCCATCGTTAAAATTGTCGCGATAATCGAAAGCAAAAGAAGCACGAGAATGTTTCCTTTGAGCACATCGTAAACGCCGAGAATTCCAATCGCAGGCGGAAGAAAAAAGAACGGCAATCGTTTGAGAAAAAACGCGGACATTTCTGCAATTTGTTCCACTTTGACAATCTTCGTGCAAAGAAGAAAAAAGAGAATGAGCATCGCTAAAATATTTCCGGGAAGAGGAATGCCGCAGACTCGATGTAAGAAGTCACCGATAAAGCAAACGGCGAGAATCAAAGCCAGTTGAAGTAGTAGTCGCATAGCGCCGCAAATTTAAAAATTTTTTGCAAGGCGAACGGAAAATTTTCAGAACAATTTATACGCTAGAATTTCTACTTTTTACTTCATGAATATTTTTGAAAAACTCGGACAGGTTTTACCTTTAGTCGAAAGTCCCGCACGTTACATGGGCGGCGAAGCAAATAGCGTTGTCAAAGATCCGTCAAAACTTTTAGCGCGGATGGCTTTTGTCTTTCCGGATTTATATGAAATTGGACTTTCCAATAATGGCTTGCGCGTTTTATATCATGTGGTGAATCGCGATCCAGAACTTTTGATGGAAGTTGCATTTGCGCCGTGGGACGATATGGCGGAACAAATGCGGAAGAATGATATTCCGCTTTATACGCATGCGACTTGGACGCCTGTCCGCGAGTTTGATGTGGTGGGAATGAGTCTACAAACGGAACTCAATTTTACCAATGTGCCGTATGTTTTGGAACTTGCCGGAATCGCAGCGTTTTCGAAAGACCGCAAAGAAGAAGATCCGCTTGTCATTGCGGGCGGCCCCGCGATGGCGAATCCCGAGCCGGTTGCCGATTTTTTTGATGCGTTTAATATCGGCGATGGCGAAGAAATGCTTCCGCATATTTTGCGGACAGTGGGCGAATGCAAAAAGCGCGGCATGTCGCGTTTAGAAATTCTCGAAGAAATTGCGAAAATCGATGGCGTGTATGTGCCCGCATTTCGCAAAGTGATTCCGGGTGAATTTGGAATGTTCGTGCCCGCAGAACCGGCGAAAGGCTCGTACGAACATACCAATGGCGTGCGCCGCATTTATGTGCCCGAGCTCAAAAAAGAAGATTATCCTGTTAAAAATTTAATTGCCAATATGCGCTTGGTGCATAACCGTTACAGCGTCGAAGTCATGCGCGGATGCACACAAGGTTGCCGTTTTTGTCAAGCGGGAATTTGGTATCGTCCTTGTCGTGAGCTTCCTCCCGATGATGTAATGGATTTAGCGAAAGCGGGATTAAAAGCGACCGGTGAAAATGAACTCGGGCTTTTGAGTTTATCCACCGCTGACTATAAACCGATTGAAGCGTTAACCGATTCCATTATCGACGATGCATTTTTTGATAACGTCGACGTCTCGCTTCCGAGTATTCGCGTGAGCAGTTTTGGACAAAGCCTCGCCGAAAAAGTCGCCGCATTAAAAGGCGGACGCAGCGGAACATTTGCGCCCGAAACCGGATCAGAACGGTTGCGTAAAATGATCAATAAAACAATCACCGACGAAGATATGTATAACGCAGCGGAACATGCGTTTTCATCGGGATTCAATAAAATCAAACTTTATACAATGGTAGGCTTCCCGACAGAAAATGATGAAGACATGGAAGCCTTCTGCGGACTGATTGAAAACTTGGTAAAAATCGGACGCAAATATCTGCGAGGTGCGCAGATTTCGGTGAGCATGGGAATTCTCATTCCGAAGTCATTTACTGCATTACAGTGGGCGGGATTTATGGATAAAGATTTAGCGCTTGCGCATGTGCAATTTGTGCACCGCCGATTCTTTAAACATCCAAATGTCAAAGTGACTTGGGCCGATTGGGAAACTTCTCGCTTAGAAGCATTTTACAGCCGAGGCGATCGCAGCATTTCAAAACTCATTTACGAAGCGTATAAACGCGGCATGATTTTTGAAAGCGATAATCATCGCATTCGCCCCAAAGATTGGGAAGTCCTCTGGAAAGATTTCGGTTATGACGAAAGTTGGATTTACGAAACGCGGAAAAAAGAAAGCGTTTTCCCGTGGGATTTTATGCACGTCGGCGTGACGAAAGCGTACTTGTGGAATGAATATCAAAAAGGATTTAATCCCGAAGTTTTTAAAGACGCAAAGCCTGTTCCGAATTGCAAATGGGGAGAATGTCAACATTGCGGAATTCCTGGAAATGGAAAAGAAGTCCGCTTAGCGGATAATCCAGAAAAATATAAAGCGCCGAGTCGTACTCCCGAAGAAATTAAAAAGCTCGTCGCCGCGCGCCGTCCTGTTTACGATAAACGTTACACCTATAAATTAACTTTTCAAAAACTCGGTCTCAGCCGTTTCTTGCCGCATCAAAATATGTTGAGCGCATTTGTGCGAACATTTTCCAAAGCGGGAATTCCGCTGCGTTATAGCGAAGGCTTTAGCCCGAAACCGCGCATTATCAACATGGGTGCGCTTCCGCTCGGACTCGAAACCGTTTGCGAAATTCTCGGCGCAGAAACTTTAGTCCTGCTCGATCTTTCGCCCGAAAATAAATCGAAATTGATTGAAGAACTCAGCGCTCCATTCCCGATGGGGATGAAAATTTTGGACATTGAACCCATCGATTATAAATTATCGTCGCATTTCCCGACTTCGGTGACGTATTCGTATCAACCGAAAGAAATCCCCGCCGATTTAATGCAAAAATTTATCGACAAAAAATTACCCATTGTGCAAAATCACCGCGGTCAAGAAATTGATTTGAATGAACACATCTGCAATTTGAAAATCGCTAACGGGAAAATTTTCATCCGCGTGAAGTGCAATAATCAAGGCGGCACCGCTAGCCCCTATCCGCTTTTTGGCGGGCTGATGGGAATGGAAAATGTCAATTCAGCCGCCGCATTAGACGATGCATCTCGCCAATTCTTAATCCGAAAAGAAGAAATGCAATTCAATTCCTAATACAAAAACCGCGAAAGTTGGAGACAACTTTTGCGGCTTAGTTCAAAGCGTTTTTTTACAAAACTTTGATTTCGTCAATTGTAAGGCAGGTGACTTTGTCTCAATTGTTAATTGTACAAATGCATAATTGATAATGAACAATTAACAATTATAAAATTAGGCAGCTTCGCTGCTATTTATAACAAGCGCGCCGCAGACACATCCGCCGTGTCATCCTGAACGGAGCCGAAGGCGAAGTGAACGGATCTAGCAGTAATTTTCAGCGTTAAAAATTAAAAGAAGATATTTTTCGTTCAAGATTTGTTCAAAAATTTTTAAAGATGAGTTCCCGCGTTCAAAATAATGGCAAGAAATTTCATTTGAATCGTCCATCTGAAAAAATAATGGCGCTCCGCGCGAAAAACTTCAAAAAAGTACCGCTTTAGAACTTTGCGTTTTCCCCCGCGCGCCATCATCTACATTCCTAACTTCTCCTTCCTAATTCCTAATTAAAATTCTATCCCCGATAGAATTTTTTTATATTTTTCCCCGTAAAATTTCAGGGTTTTCTCTTATTCTCAGATAGAAATCTCGACAGTTTCAGACACTGAGAGTAGGCGAACGCTCACGTCTGCAGGTAAAACTGCATCTTTCGTATGACATTGGTGTGTATATTTTCGCCTTTGTTTGCGTTTGACCTTATGGGGCGTGGGTTGTTTGTATTTATTTGTGTCGGGCAGTCGAGAGCCTCTATCTGGTAAGTACATTCAACACCACGCCTTTTTCATTTTAAAAATCGCGCAGGGGAATGCGAATAAGAGTAAACGCTGAGCAGTTTGCTCTTGTTCTTAGATAGAAATCTCGACAATTTCAAGACCAAAGAATAAGGCAAATAACGGATAGACAGCGCTTTTGGGCGGCTGCATTTTTGCGTATTGCGCGTGCGCCCATCGTGTATCGAGTCGTCTTGTATTTGCTTGAATTTTGAAACCGTCGAACTCTCTTCGAATCAAGAGTGATTTAGTCACCTTAACGCGAAGGAGCGAGGATCGATGGCAAGCCAATTACAAAAAGCAGACAAAGTTCTTGATCCAATTATTAAATGGCCAGGCGGAAAAGAACGCGAGCTAAATAAAATATTTGAATTTGCTCCTATAAAATTTGAAAATTTTATTGAGCCATTTGTGGGTGGCGGCTCTGTTTTTATGGCAATGCATGCAAAAAAATATTTCATCAATGATTTCTCTACTGAATTAGTTTCATTATATAGACAGATTGCTCAGCAAAATAAACAATTCTATTACAATGCAAAATCTCTAACACAAAGCTGGGAAAACATTTTAACTGAATTCAATAAAATAAAAGATTCACTCATTGAGCTATATCAAGAAAAATTTTCAGCAAATGAAATTCAAGAAAAAATTCAAAAGGTTCTTTCTTCAAAAAAATTTCTTTTCCAAAACATTGTCGAAAATTTTGACGGAAATCAATTTGATTTTACCAAAGATATACAATGCAGTATTTTACAAAAAATCAAGCGAATGAAAAAAATTGAACAAAAAAAAGGAATTCTATCTACAAAGGATTTATGTGACAATTTTGAAACCGCTATTCGAAACGCATTTTATCTTCATTTAAGAAAACTTTATAATAGCAAAAATAATTCTCCAGAATTGCAAGCTATTTTATTTTTCTTTATCCGTAATTTTGCCTATAGCGGAATGTTTCGATATAATCAGCAAGGAAAATTTAATGTTCCTTATGGAGGCATTGGGTATAATCGAAAAAATATTCAAAAGAAAATTGAGTTTTATAAATCGAAAGAAGTTATAGAACATTTCAAAAATTGCTGTATAGAAAATTTGGATTTTGAAAAATTTTTAACAAAGTATAAACCCCATAAAAATGATTTTATGTTTTTAGATCCGCCGTATGATTCTGAATTTAGTACTTACGCAAAAAACGACTTTACAAAAAAAGACCAAGAACGACTAGCAAATTTTTTAATCAACAAATGCAAATGTAAATGGATGTTAATTATAAAAAAGACAGACTTTATCTACAACCTTTATGCAAACAAAAAAGGAATCACTGTTTTAAGTTTTGAAAAAAATTATTCCGTCAGTTTTATGAATCGAAATGAAAAAAATGTAACACACCTTTTAGTGAGAAATTATGTCTAAGTTTAGCGAACCTATGCTTTTAATTCCATCAGTCCTTATTGCAGGAAAAAATGGTGGCTACATTTCTACGACCGATTTAATAAATAAATTGATTGATTTTCTGCAGCCTAGCGGAGAAGATTTGCAAATTAACGAAAGTAGAAATGATACAAAATTTTCACAAAAAGTAAGAAACATTATTGCACACAAATCATTAGAAAATATTGGTTTAGCGATTAAAAAAGATGATGGTATAGAATTAACTTCACAAGGAAAAGAAATTTATCAGTCCTTTTTATCTCAAGATCAATCCCAATTAAATATTCTTCAATCCCCCGTCCCCGATAATTCTCGCGATCTCTTCTCCGCCTATTCCCCAAATCATACGCCTTCGCAAGTGATTTTTTACGGCGTGCCGGGCTGCGGGAAAAGCCACACGATTGATTCCACATTAGAAAGTGTTGACGAATTTTGCAAAATGCGTGTGGTGTTTCATCCGGAATATACGAACGCTGATTTTGTAGGACAAATTCAACCTGTCAAAAAAAGCGAAAATATTTCATACGATTTTATCCCGGGACCTTTCAGTAAAATTTTAAAGCGCGCCTATTTTAATCCCGAAAAACATTTTTATTTAATCATTGAAGAAATCAACCGCGGATACGCTGCAGCAATCTTCGGCGATATTTTCCAACTCATGGATAGAAAAAATGGCGTTAGTACATATCCTATCGAAAACGATTTTATCAACGATTACATCCGAAAAATCGAAGAGAGTTTTAAAGACTCTAAATTTGTAAAAGATATTCCTGACGGAGAAAAAATGATTCTTATTACAAACAAATTCATTTTGAAAAGTTTGATTTTAATTTTGAAACAGGGATTCGCTTGCCAAAAAATTTATCGATTATTGCCACGATGAACACGAGCGATCAAAATGTGTTCACCTTAGATAATGCTTTCCAGCGTCGCTTTGATATGGCGCTAATCCCGAATGAATTGGACGAAAAATCCGCGCAAAAAAATGCAGAAATCGCAGAAACTAAAATTACTTGGGGCACATTTTGGAAATGGATTAACGAGAAAATGATGCAATCAGATACCGGTATGGCAAGCACCGAAGATAAACGTTTAGGCGCTTGGTTTATCGTGAATCAAGATGGAAAAATCAATGAAAAAGTTCTTGCCGAAAAAGTCTTAAAATATTTATGGGATGATGCGTTTAAATTCAAACGCAAAGATATTTTTGACGAAAATATTTCATCGCTAGAGATGCTTATCAATGAATTTAAAAAATCACGATTTAAGGTTTTCAAAGAGAATGATGAACTTCTTAGGAAACAAGGAGAAAAACAAAATCCGCAAAATTCTGATTCGTCCGATGAAAATGCAAATGAATTGGGTTCGAATGAACAGACGAACGAATCTAATTTAAACGAAAATTCGGAACAAAAAAATAGCGAATCGTAAAAATCAAAATGTCGCTGAAAGATTGTTGCAAATGCGCTACGAATAATCAAAATGACGACGATTCTTTTTTCGTCGGCATTCGCTTTCGTAAAGGAAATCCGGAAGTTCAATTTCCGCTTGGTTACTTTTCCGATGCAGAATTGCGTGAAATTTCCGAAGAAAATCTACGCAAAGAAATTCTAACGCTTTTCGAAATTTTAAGCGATGCAACGCTTATAAAAAATGACGAAAATTCTGAAATCAATTTCGAAAATTTAAACGAAGAAAATGAGACTTTTCCGTTTCAAGCTTATCGCAATGTGCTGCAAAATTTTTTGGAATTTGGTTATTACAAAGAACGCGAAGTCATTTACAAACAAGGCGCACACGGAAAAATTCATTGGGGGCGAACTATCAAAATGACTCGCCCCATCGTTTCAGGGAAAAATCTGATTTACTTAAAACCGATTGCTCGCAAAGTAAGCTATAACGAAAATGAACTCATCACACAAATTCACAAATTCTGCGTTCACGATGCGTTTGAAAAAATTGGATTTTTATACAGCATCAGCGAGACCGAGAACTCCTATTTGACTTTTGACGAAGAATTATTTACCGCGGTTTTGAATGAAAAAATTTCAAAAACATTTAACGACCGCGATTTGCAACTCTTTTACGATTTGCAAAAAATCGTTGCGTATTTAGCGGGGAAATTTAAAAGCGGAAAGATGCAAACGGATTTTACTTTTGGCGTGAAAAAATTCCACACGATTTGGGAAAATTTAATCGATAAAATTTTGGGGAACTTAAACGTCGGCGAAGATAAAAGTGAATTTAATCCAAATTGCGGTTGGGAATTAGAAAATAAACAAAAGTATAACGAAAATAAAAAATACGCAATGCGCCCCGACACGTTAATGCGTTATCAAAATGAAAATGGCAACTATCTTTTTATCGTGGATTCAAAATTTTATCAATACGGCTTTACGCAAAACACAAATGATTTACCTTCATCGGGTTCTATCACAAAGCAGATTGCCTACGCCAAATTTGCAGAAATTCATCACAAAGTAAAATGCGAAAATCCAAACGATGCCGGCAATCGCATTTACAATATTTTCATTTTACCCTACAACGCAAACGACGATTATTTTGCCAATTTTTCAAAGGAAAATTTTCAAAATTCATTTTACAAAATCAAATCCATCGGTTACGCCAAAACGGATTGGGTGAATTTAGACGAACGCCCCTATCACAAAATTTATAGTTTTCTATTTGACTTAAAAGCCGTTATGCATCGCTATCAAAAATCCGAAGAAACGCAAAAAGAAATCGCAGAAAATGTGATAAAGCTCGGGTAAGCACTATCCACTAGTTTTTCTTGCAAAATGCCTTTTTTTATTTCTAATTCGCCGAAGGCAGAGCACGGCGCCGCCGAGCGAACTAATTCCTTATTTCTAATTTATTGTATATTTACTTCGGAGTCTCTTATGAAAAAAATTCATCTTGCTATTTGCGGTTCTTCTCTCTTTTTCCTTTTTGCTTGCGCTTCGCAGCCCAAGTATCAAGAAGTGGATGTTTCGAAAAAAAGTCCGAGTGAACAAACTGCTCTTGCAGAAGATTCTCTGCATGCGGTGGGGGAAAGTTACCAGCTGACTGCGGCGAAACAAACGCGCGCTCAAGCAGCGGCGCCGGCACCGAAAAAAATGGAACTTCCCAAGCCGACTTTGATTGTGATTCCGGCGGGAACGCACAACTTGAACGAAGCGCTTCAAAATTTAGCAGACATCGAATTTGCGCAAGATGCGGAAAATGCGATTAACAATTATTTGACAGATAAACGCTATAATGTTGTCGCTTTGGAATCGGCGGCAAATACAAATGAAATTCTTTCGGTGCAAAGCATTCTTTCGCCGCAAAACGAAGATCTTTCTTATGTCACCGGACTTTCTTTTGGCGCAGACATTTGCATTAAGTTTAATTTCAACATTCATCGTAAACAAATTCTCGCGAATTTAAGCGCTTACGAATCGGCATCGGGACGTTTACTCGGTACGCAATCTTCGACGGTAAACGATAACGGCACGAATAAAGCGGAACTCGTCGCCAGTGCGGTGCACAAAGCGCTCCCGAGTCTCTTGAAAAAAATTGACGCTTATTGGAAAGAAAATATTTCACTCGGCGTTCCTTATAAAATCATTTTGCAACTGGCGAGTACGAGCGAAACCGATGAAAATTTCCATCAAATTACGACGCAGTTAAAAGAAGCTTTTGTCAAAATCAAAGCGAATTCGGTGACGGAAACTTCTGTTGATTTGACTGTCTATACCGATCCGAAAAAAATGGAAAGCATTTACAGCGTTTATGCAGAATTGCAAAAAATTTTCAGCGAAAATTATGCGGTCAAAAAAATCAATGTCACGCAGCGTTTGTTGATTTTAGAATTGAATGAAAAGCAAGCTGCCGTGGAGTCCGCAGAAAGTGCTCCGACCGAAGCCGTTTCGAATGATTCCGTTCCTAATAGCGAATCGGTTCCGGCGAATGCAAATTCGGAAGTTGCTCCTTGATGATGCGCATTATTTATTTGCTTCTCGCTTTTGCGGTTTCGCTTTTTGCGTTTGCGCCAAGCGCTTCGCCCGTAGATGATCGCGCAGGATTTTTTTCCGAAAAAGAACGCGCAACTTTCGAAGAATTTACACGCGAACTTTATTCTCGCACCGGATTCTCGCTTTATTTATTTACCGCCGACAAAGAAATTGCGCAAGTCAAATCTCTCGCGGATTCACTTTGTGAAAGCGGTGCTACCGAAGATTCTCTGCGGGCGGTAATCGTCATCGACGGCTCCACGCATTCGCGCGCCTTTGCCATTTCACCGGCGGCGAAAAAATTTCTTTCGGACGAAACAGCCGAACGCCTTTCGCAAAAATTTTTACTTCCCGAATTTCGCAAAGATCGTTATGGCTATGGCATTCTCGTCTTCTCTGCAGAAATTGCCAAATACATTGCACGCTTAAATGATGTGCGTTTGACGACTCCGCTTCCGCGGCCGAGCAAAGATGGAATTCCTCCGATTGCGTGGTTTTTAATTTTCGCAGTCGTCGCTTCGGTTGTCATCGCTTACGCTTACTTTGTGCGTCAAAGTAAGCGTGCAAAACGTCGCGAGCGCAGCCGCGATTTCGGCGGTTTTCCGCATTCAAGATTTGACTCCGGTTTTGGGAGATAATATGAAGAAAATTTTGACATTGCAAGATATTGAAAATTCGCATTGGAGCGAAAAATTTTACGAAACCTTTGGCGAAAATTTAATCGCTGCATTTTTGCATGGGAATTGTCTTTACGAAGGATTTGATGCGCTTCATGAAATGTGGCAAGTGAGTTTAATTCTTCGCGAAGCAACGCCTTCGCAGTTGCAAAAGGCGCATGCGCTAACTCGCGAAATGGTAAAAGATAATCTCAAATTCGGATTCTTTTTTAGCGAAAAATTTTTAGCGGAGAATGCACAAATTTATCCGCTCGAATTTTTACATCTTTCGCAAAAGAATGTTCCACTTTTTGGAACGGCTCCGCTTCCGCAGTTTTCTCCCGATGACGCAGCGCTTCGCGCCGAATGCAAACGCGAATTAAAAAATCGTTCGCTGTATTTATTGCGGGAATTTTCTCGCATTCAAGCGGGCATGACTCCGATGGATTTTTTCATCGAAGTTTACGATGAATTGATTCCGATTCTTGATGGTGTTTTCTTTTTGACGTGCAAAAAATTTCCACAAAATCGCGCTGAAATTTTTGCTCAATTTCCCGCTTTTCAAATTGAAGAGCCGGCGTTACAGCCCGAAGAAAACAGCAAACGCGCCAATGCAATTTTCGTTGCAATAGAAAATCTCATTTCAAGTCTTTGAGTTTGCCTTTTGGAAATTTGCAATTTATATTCTAAGTATGACAGAACAATATGAATTGAACACGCCATTTGGCAAAGTTTTCTGGTGCGTTTTACCGGTCAAAAATCATTTAGATGAAATTTTGAAAATTCTTTCGTCGGCGACGGGAATGCAATTAACGCGCAACGATTTGCGCAGAACTCCCGAAGGTCGCCCCGAATTTCCCGATTCTGGTTTGGATGCAAATTGGACGCACAGCAAAGATGTTTGCGTTCTCGCGTATTCGTTTACGGCAAAAGTCGGTGTTGATATTGAAAAATTGCGCCCGCGTGCGCTCCGCATTGCAGAACGTTTTTTTGCCAAAGAAGAAGTGGATTTGCTTTTGCATCAAGGGATTGCTCCCGATGAAGCGTTGCGTCAATTCTATCGCATTTGGTGCCGCAAAGAAGCGCTTTTCAAATGCAAAGGCGGATCTTTTTTCGGTGAAATTTTATCGAAGAATGTTCTCGCAGATAAAATTGACGGTGCGATTCTCCAAGAAATTCAGTTGCCGTTAGAATCGCCTTTTGCGGCAGTTGTTGCCGTTGCAAGTCGCGAGCATTAACAAAAAAGCACGGCTAGCCGTGCGATTTTAATTCATTAACGGATTCGGTTCTTTCGGCGTTAAATCGTGAATGTAAATCGGGAGCGCTGTATCGACGACGATTTCGTCTACGCGTAAACGCAGCAAATATTTTCCGCCTTGCGCAATCCGCATCCGATTCAAATTCAAAATGAGATTTACCGCTGCGGAGTCCATGCCATCGGGGACCGGAAGAAAATTGACTTTGCTTTCGATCGGCGGCATCAATTCCGAATGTTCAAACGGATTTTGAATACTCACGGTAATATGATGTTCCGCAATTTCGGAACGCGTGTAACGAATGCGAAATACAACGGAGCAACGCGGAATTACAATCGGCAATTCCGCTTCGATGTAATCAAAGACGCCGAGCATATTCAGCTTGCCGCTTTGATCGGTTGCGGCATCACAGATGGCTGCGACTTCGACTTTCATTACCAATTATCTCCGCGATATTCCATTAACATCGGCCCATTCTTTGTGCCCGGAAGAGTCGAAGCAGCGCTCGATGCGGTTTCTTGTGCGCGCAGCGACAAGTAAACAGTTCCCGAAGGCGATACGACTAATTGCGGGTGGAAGCCGCGTACATAATAACCATATTTTTTGCCGAAGACATTTTTGAAATACGGCAATTCGTTTTCGCCGAGTTCGCCCCACGCGCCATTTTCAAAGCGGTAAACGTGCACTTGAGAATTGCGGGCGTAGAACGCATCGTCGATGGCGAGAATCGGATTTCCGTTTCCATCAATTGTGAAATACGTGTTATAGCAGCGGTGGCCAAATGCAGTGGATTCGGCACCTTTTGTGATGAACGAAAGATTTGAAGCGTTCGCAACAGAACGAATGAGTCGCGGTAAACCGTCGTCGTCACGGCTACGGAATCCGACATAGAAATAATTGTTGGCGTAAAGCGCTTGAATGGATTCTGCGTTGACGTTTTCAATTTTGCCGTTCTTGCTTTTTGACGTTGAATTATTCGGCACGTAGTAATAGTAAATCGTATAATCGCCCGAAGAGAAGCCTTCGCCGATGATGAGTCGATTTCCTGAATTATCAAATGTCATATCCATTTCGCGGTATTGCCAATCCGAATTTGCCATGTTTGTATATTCCGAACTCCAAGCAGAGCCCGAGTAATCTTGAACGCGCAAGTAATTATTGCTGAGATAAATGACAGACGGATTATTTGTCTTCGGATTGATGTGAAGTTTTAATGCGGTTAAATTCGAGCCCAATGCGCTGCCCAATTTTGTCCACGAGCCCGATGCGCCCGCCGATTTGTAAACGTAGCCTTTCTTTTCGGAACTGTTAATGTAAGAAAAGTAAAGGTTTCCGTTTTTATCGCAGGCTAAATTCATCGAATTTTCGGCGACATTTGAAATGTTCGGATTTCCAAATGTGCTCCAACGATTTCCGCTGCGGGATTTCGTCACCAATTTTCCGCTTTGATTGACATAAGCCGAAATCAATTTGTCGCTGCAATAGGCGATTACAGGAGCGCTTGCGTCTGTCGTCTTTTCAAGAATGGAATCGGCGCCAGAAATATTCAGCCACGCTTTGCGGAAGTAAACTGTCCGCGATACAATCGGCGCTTCATGACGAGCGACAAAGTTTTGATCCATTTCGGTTTTCGAAGAATCGTAGAAGTCGAGTTGCACGCGGATAGAACCTTCTTCGGATTGGCGTAGGAATGCCGCGTTAAATTCTGCGATGCTCGTGTCAATCGTTCCATCGCCACGGCCTTCGTACCAATATTTATCGCTCACATTGCTGAAGTTCCACCAGAATTTCCGAACTTGATCATCGCCCAAAGTGCCGAGTTCCGATGCGCTTGCATTTGCTTCGCTTGTGTACCAATACTGCGCCTTCGGAGAAATTTCCGACGAGTCTTGGCTCCAGAGGTAAACGGTATCCGGCATGCTGATAATGCCCTTCGGAAGCTTGGACATGGTGCGGATAATTGTCGTATCGGTTGCGACAAAATTAGAACCCGCTTCTTGCGCCCAAACGATGCAATAGAATTCGGTGTTACCGCGGGAAAGTTTTTCGATGGTACTATCGGCGTTGCCATTTGCATCGGTATCCCAGAAGTAATAATCCGAAGTTTTGTAATCCGTCGAATTGTTAAAGCCCCACCAAATATGATTTTTCGAAGAAGTATCCGAAAGCGCCTTTGAACCCTTGGCGCCGCAGGTCCATGTGTAACGCTTTACACTTTGCCAAGCGTCATTGACTTTTGCGGTCAATTCCGTAGAAGTTCCCGCAAGAATATAGGCGACGCCTTGATCCACGGTAATCACCGGAATATCGGTGGTGAAGGAAACGCGGATGGTATCTTGCACTTGGTTGCCGTCGTCATCGGTCACGCGGGCGACGCAGTAGTAAGTTGCTACAGGAGTTGTAGGCCCTGTCCACGTCGTGTCAAATTCCGAAACGGATTTCCAGTTGTTGTTAATGTCCGATGGACTTCCGCAACTCCATTCGCGTTTGGTAATGTAGCCGTATTTGTCATCGGCAGAAGCGTCAATTTCAATCGGATAATTGGTGCGCGTTGTAATTTTCTTCGTCGAAACTTTTAATGTCGGCGGATCCAAAAGAACGGCAATCTTTGTCGTATCTTGTGCGATGTTTCCATCGTCATCGGTCACGCGGATAATGCACATATAATCCTTCGCTTCGGTGGAAGGCATAATCGCTGAGTAACGTGGCGTCGATGTGGAAGAAACAAAATTTTTTCCGGCGACTCCTTTATTGCCGCAGCTCCATTGATAGAGCACGATTTGTCCGAGTTTATCCGAAGCCATTGCGTCGAGTTCTAGCGTATCTTTAATCGTCACCGTCATCGTATCTTCGCTTGCGCGGACTGTCGGCAAATCCAAAAGAACCGTATATTTTGCGGTATCGAGTGCGGTTAAATTATCGTCATCGGTAACGCGCATCATGCAAAGCCAAGTGCTCGCTTTATTCGGCATGGTGATAGTTGTATCCGGTTTGGAAAGTGTAATCCACGTCGGATTTTTCAGACTTGTGTCGCAGAACATTTCGTAGGATTCAATTTGTCCGAGAGTATCGGCCGCAGAGCCCGCAAATCGGACTTGCGAATTGATTTTTACGTCGGCAGAATTGGTGAAGAGGCGAATCGTCGGCTTATCGAGAACGGCGCGGAACGCAATCGTATCGTAGCCCATTTCGTCGTCATCATCGACCGCGCGGACAATGCATTTGAATTTATCGGTTTCTGTATTCGGAAGCGTTACATTCATCGTTGCCGAAACGGATTTGCCCGCAGTAATTGTCGCCGCAGAATCAAAGGTGATTTTTCCTGTGCCGCAGCCCCATTCGACTTTCATCACTTTGCCATAATTGTCATTGGCATTGACAGGGAACGAAAGTTTTGCATTGATTTTTTGACGAACGACATCTTCATTTGTTTTAATCGTAATCGTCGGCGGATCTGCAATCACATTGATTGAAATCGTATCGGCTGCGGAAGTGCTATCGGAATCGGTCAAAGTTAAAATCACTTTTTTCTTTCCCGTCGTTTTCCACGCGAGAATTCCCGAGCCCGCATCGACTGCGGGGCATTCTGTGTCATCGGTTAATGTGCCATCGCATTTCCAAGTCACGCTGCCCGTCGTTTCTTCGGGTAAGAATTTTTCGTAGGTAAATTTCAGCGAATCATTCTTTGTAATCGTCGTATCGGCTTTCGGCGTTAGGAAATAAATAATCGGATGCGTTCCAATGAATCCAAAGCGCACGCTGTCGATGACAGTTCCCTTGGCGACAGACGCATATAATGTGTAGAATTTTCCGAGTTCTGCGCCTTCGATATCCGCTTTGTGCAAAATTAAAGTCGCGACGCTATCGGCTCCGATTTTTGATTTTTTCGTCACCTTTTTCGTTGCGCCATAACTCCATTCAACGGAATCGGGAAGCGGATTTACTTTTCCGGCGTAGGCTTTGAAAGTTAACGGAGATTCTTCACCGACCATCGAAGTGGCTTTGCCGTTGACCGTCAAAAGAAGCGAAGACGCGCGCACGGTAAAATCAATTTTCGCGGTATCTGAGACATTCTTTGCGCTATCGAGTACGACGAAACGGAATTTGTGATCGCCGTCGATCAAATCTTTTAACTGCATACTCCATTCGTTGACTTTCAAAACGGAGAGGCTAATTTCTTCGCCATCGAGCCACGCTTTTGCGCTCGCAATTTGCGAACCGGAATCCGAAAGGGAACCGGAGAATGAAACTTCGCGCGAGCGGACGAGAGAAGCGTAATTGTCAATGCGAATTTTCGGCGCTAAGGTATCTTCGAGAAGCATCGTCGCGACAATTTTTTCGTCGCCCATTTCTACATATTGACTGTCGAGAATTAAACGCTGATAACCGAGGCCTGTAGTATCGCAAGCGTAAATGCGGTAAAGTCCCGGATCGACTGTAGCGTTGAAGTATCCGGTTTGACTTGTATGCGTAAAGGTAAAGTTGGAAGTCTTCAAATTTTCGAGAACGATTTGAATTCCGTTATGCGCTTTTCTGCCTTGGAATTTGGCGTAGCCGTAGAAAGTTCCCGTTGTAGCGCTCAAGTCTCCGAAGAAGAAATTCCAAGTCGGCGAAATGGCTGTATCCAAACCATCGGTCGCTAAAACTTGCCAATAAAGGCGACCGCGTAAATTTTCGTCCATTTTCCAAACGGAATCGGTAATCGCTTCCCAACTTTTTTCGCGGAGACCGGATGCGACCAAATTTGCATCGGTTAAAACCGGAGCGGTTCCGGCGTTATCCGGACTTTTTCCGACGCGGATGGAATAGCGCAAATCCGCGGGATTGTCATCGTCAGAGCCCGCATAGTAGAACGCAAAACGCGAAACGAAAATGCTTTGACGGCTTGCGGAATCCGGAGAAAGCAGCGAAACTGTCGGCAATTTATTGAAGTGTAAAATCGCGGTATCTTTTGAAACATTTCCGTCTTCATCGACGGCGCCGAAAATGTAGCGCACTTCATTATTCTTGTCCAAAAGTCCTTTCACTTTTTCATATTTGACTTTTGCGGTATAACTATTTTTGAGCGAATCCGCAGCGGCTGCAATTGTATCGGCGGGCTTGTTTTTTGTGTTCAACAAAATGACAAATGCACTGTCAATTTTTCCAAACGAATCCGAAGCGAAGAACGAAACGGCGGCATCTTGTTTCCCGCGCACCCAAAGGGTGTCTTTTTCTACAGAAATATCGGGCGGCGTATCGATGACGCGGATATATTGCCCACGGCCTGCGGTATCGCGGGCATTTGCTCCATCGACTGCGATAAATAGCGGCGAATAAACTCCTGCCGAATCATACGCGTAACGGAAAAGCGTTTCATTTTGCCCAGCCCAAAGCGAATCGGAATCTCCCATTTTCCACGCGTAGCGCAGAACTTTGTCCGCATTATATTTGAGAAATCCGACGAAGTAAACGGTATCGTGCACGGTTACCGTAATCGTATCGTATGTATAAACCGAATCGAGTGCGGCAATGGAATCGACGAAAGCGTTCAAACTATCGGGATTCTCGGTAAACGCAAAAATCACCGAATGATTATTGCGCAGCGTTCCATTGACGCGAATATCGGATTCGCGGGAACAGCCAACCCAAGCTAACAGGATCAAAGCAACAAAGAGCAGTTTTTTCATAAAATTTCCATTTTGATTCTTCTCTAAAATTAGATTCTTTTGGGGTAAAGCGTTTTGATTCTCGATTTTAAAATTTCTAATTTGCTCTAAAATGAAGCATCTTGGACTTAAAATCGTTGCGTGCATTTTTGGAATTGCGCTGTGGTTCTATGTCATCTCGGCGCGGGTGACGACCGTGGACATACAAGCTCCGCTGATCTTTGCGCGGTTGCCAGAAAATCTTGCCATCGCCTCGCGTCCTGCGTCGCATATTACCGTTACAGTGCGCGGTACTGCTATCGATTTGATTCGTTTAAAAAGTGCAAACGAAAATGCAGCGCGGATCGTCGTCGATTTACACGATGCGAATTTAGGGCTTGAACGCATTTTACTTTCCGAAGAAAATTTTATGGCGCCTGATTTTCCGAAGGTGCATTACGAATCGGCAAATCAAATCGCCGCTCTCGAAATTGAAATTGACACGCGCATTTCGCGGACAATTCCCGTTCATTTCAAAGGTTCTTTTAGCGCCAAAGACGGCTACACAATTATCGGGGAACCGACGCCTTCGCCGGATACCATTACGATTTCCGGTGCTCGCGAAGCGTTAATGCGAATTTTTGAAATTCAAACCGAAGAAATTTCTCGGCAAAATTTGGATTCAAATTTAAAATTCAGCGTGCCTCTCGATTTCTCAAAATTTCCGCCTTATGTTTTTCCGAGCGATAGCGTAACCACGATTCCTGTTGTCGTGCAACAACTTTCGCGCAAATCGTTTGAACATATTCCGGTGCGCCTTATCGGACAATACGATCATTCGCTTTATAGCCTTGAACCCGCAGAAACGACCATTGAAATTTCGGGCGGAACGGGCGTGCTCTCGCAACTTTCCAAAGACGATATTTTACTCTTAATCGAATTTAACCGTTTTGCGATTGAAGACGCAGATAGTTTAACGCCGACCGTGCGCATTAACGGCGAAATTAAAAACTTCCAAATGCATCCGGAAAAATTTTATTTAAAGAAAAAGCTTCCTGAAATTCCGGAAAATCCCGCAGAATTGATGGCGAAAGATTCTGCAAAATCTGTTTTGGAGAATGCAAAATGATTTGGCTTGGCATTGAATCGAGCTGCGATGAAACCGCTTGCGCCATTTTGCGCGACGATCCTTTGGAAATTCTTTCCAATCCGCTTTATAGTCAAATTCAAGAACACGCTCTTTACGGCGGCGTTGTTCCCGAAGTCGCTGCCCGCGCGCACTTAGAAAAAATTACGACGATTTGCCAAGAAGCGATTTCCGAAGCGAAAATTTCTCTTTCCGATATCGATGCGATTGCTTTTACGCGTGGCCCCGGACTCATGGGACCGTTACTTGTCGGCGCGAGTTTTGCGCGCGGACTTGCCCGCGATTTAGGAATTCCCGCTTACGGAATCAATCACTTGGAAGGGCATCTTTCGGCAGCGTGGCTTACGGAACCGGATTTGGAACCGCCGTATTTGACTCTTACGGTTTCTGGCGGACACACGGAACTTGTTTTAGAAGAACCGGGATTTCGTTACACTCTTCTCGGTCGCACGCGCGATGACGCTGCTGGCGAAGCATTTGACAAAAGCGGAATTCTCATCGGATTAAAATATCCTGCGGGTGCTGCAATCGGTAAATTAGCCGCCGGAAAAAATCGGAAATTTCATCATTTTCCGCGGGCGCTTCAAAGTGAAGACAATGGCGAATTTTCGTTCAGCGGACTCAAAACGGCTGTTCGTCGCTACGTGGAATCAAACACGCCAGAATTCATTCAAGAAAATCTCGGCGATATCGCAGCCTCTCTCGAAGACGCCATTGTGGACAGTCTCGTTGCCAAAACGATTTGGGCGCTGAAAAAGACCGGAATGAAAACGTTAATCGTCGGCGGGGGAGTTTCGGCAAATCATCTTTTGCGCGAACGCCTCGGCAAGTATTGCGAATCGCACGGAATCCGTTTAGCGTTCCCGACTCTTTACAACAGCACCGATAACGGAGCGATGATCGCAGCTGCGGCCATTCGCCGCGCCCGCGTAGGAATGCTTCCCGAAACCTCAACCGAAGTCAAACCGTGGCTTCCTCTTGCGCTATGAAAATTTTTGCAGCTTTGATGTTTTTAGGAATTGGCTTCGCTTTGGCTGCGAATGATCCCGTTATTTTTCAGCCGAAAAAAGCGGCTCAAATTTCGAATGTCGATTCGACGAATACGCATTCCATTCATTTTGATGTCAGCATTTTTGGTGAAGGCGCAATCGGTTCTATGTACATTCTTTGGGATGACGTAGATCTTTCCGTCGAAGTAAAAGAATTGCTCACCAAGCATGAATTTCGCACAAACGAATATTACATGCAAAATATCGACCGCGAACAATTTGAACAAGAACGAATGCTTCAACTCTTCGAAGATAAAAAGCGGGAATACTTCCGCATTTTCCCCAGCGAACTTCTAAAAGAAAAAGAAGATGAAGAGAATAATTGATAATTGCGCGACGAAGTCGCCTCTCTTCAACTTCTAATTTTTCATTTACAAAACATCTCGATTTAACAAAACGCCGTGGCTGAGCATTAAACGGCGGAAAGGACTATTCATATAAAAGTCCGGATTGTGAGTTGCCATTAAAACCGTTGTTCCGCGGGCGTTGATTTCTTTGAAGATTTTAAAAACTTCATTCGCATTTTCGGGGTCCAAATTTCCCGTCGGTTCATCGGCTAAAATCAAATACGGATTGTGCACCATCGCACGGGCAATGGCGACGCGTTGCTGTTCACCGCCCGAAAGAGTGTAAGGCATCGCTAAACGTTTTTGGCTAATGCCCACGAGTGCGAGCGCATCAAAGACTTTTGCGTTGAGTTGCTTCGCCGGCGTTCCTGTAATCCGCAGCGCTAATGCGACATTTTCAAAAACATTGCGATCGGGAAGCAGCTTAAAATCTTGGAAGACAATGCCGATGTGCCTACGCAATTCTTGCACTTGTTTTTCTGTCGCCGTTTTCGAATCAAAAACCAAATTCGGTTTAAATTGAATCATGACTTCGCCACCGTGAAAATCATTGGGACGTTCATCCATATAAATCAATTTTAAAAGAGTCGATTTCCCGGCGCCGCTGTGCCCTGTCAAAAAAACAAATTCGCCTTGCCCAATGCGCAAGGTCACATCGGAAAGCGCTTTCCAATTATCTTCATAAGTTTTCGTGACATGCAAAAAACGAATCATTGAAATTTTAATCCTTCAATCGAATTTCAATGTGCACTTCTTCGCGCCATTTTTTGACGAGTTCGCGGAGCTTTTCATCTTCCATATAATTGATGGCGAACATTTCCACTTTCATGTAATCTTCTTCCAAATTATAATCGCGGACTTGCTTCATATCTTCGAGGCGAATTAAATGATAGCCATCGCCAGCGAGGAATGGATCCGAAATTTCTCCGACTGCTAAATCCGAGACGATGGAAACATAAGCGGTATCAACTTCGGCTTTTTCGACCCAGCCTAAATTGCCGCCGTTGAAATTCGTTTCTTTATCCGAGCTCAATTTTTTCGCAGCGTCTTCAAAAAGAGAATCCGTAGTGAGAACTGATTTTAACGAATCCGCGAGATGTAAAATTTTTGCGGTATCGGCTGCAGTCGGAATCATTTGCAAAAGAATCATCGCCGTGCGCACGCCGTCTTCTTTACGACCAATGACGCGGATAATATTCCAACCGCGTTCGGTTCGCACCGGATTTGGTGTGTAAGCGCCATTGTCTACGGTTTTAATCGCGCGTTCATAAGCGGGATCCAAAAGGCCTTTTTGGAAGTAACCGATGTCGCCGCCTTTCTTTGCCGAAGAATCTTGCGAATGATTTTTGGCGAGAATTTCCCAACTCATCCCGTGATCCAACGAGTCGATAAGAGTTTCTGCAAATTGCCGTACCGAATCGACGACGAGAGTATCGGGGTGAATTTTGAGTGCGATATGCGCAAGCTTCATGCAGTTGTATTGGCGCGGAATGGAATCTTTATAATGTTCGTAAAAGGCTGCGACTTCTTTGCGGGTCGGCTTAATTCCTCCGACATAACGCTGGCGAATGCGTCCAATCGTCATCTGTTCGCGGACTTGCTTTGCCAAATTATCGCGGTACTGCGCCATACTCATTCCGAGCTGTGCACGAATCGCGCGTTCGAGAACTGCCATGCTGATATTTTGACGCGCTGCTAAATTTTGCAAATGTTGCGTGACGCGCAAATCGACTTCGTCATCTGTAATTTTAATGGAATCGCGATCGACACGCGAAAGCAAAACTTTATCGTCAATCAATTTATCAAGCACGTAGGCAATCTGTTCTTTTTCCGATTTGCCCGAAGCTTCTGCGGAATTTTGATATTGATAAAGATTTTCCATCACTTCGGAACGCATGATCGGTTTGCCATCGACAATCGCAGCGATCGATTCAAAAAGTTCCGGAGCTGCAAAAAGCGAAGAAACGCTGAGCGAAAAAAGAATCATCCACTTTTTCATAAATTCCTCATTTGGTAGCAGTTCCGGAAATCGCTCCCGGATAAACGAAAATCGCTTGTTGCTTTTTAATTTCATTTTGCCAAGTCGCGATGAAAGTTTTCCGCTTTTCATTGGCAGCGAGAATTTGCGCAAGTTCAGAAACTTCGGCGAAAGGACGAACGCTGCCCGCTGCCGTTTTCGAAAGAACGATGACGCTTTTCAAATTTTTTCCGCAGGATTTTGGCGGAGAAATTTTCCCGACGGAAAGAGATTCCAAATCGATTCTCGGACAATCGAGCGGGAGAAATTTCGTTGCTTCAAAAGTTTCTACATCGCGGACGAGCCAATTTTTTGCAGGCGCTTCTGTAATCGTTTTCCGCGTCGCTGGACCGTAATATTGCCACGCTGTTTGACCGCTCATATACGTGACAACCGCTAAATTATAAATGCTTGAATCCAACAAAAAATGTTCGGGATTTTTGCTGTAAAAGTCTGCGGCTTCGGATTCGGAAACCGAAACGGTATCCATCACGCGTGCATAAAATGCGCCGACGATAATTTTCTTTTTTGCATCTTCAACAAGATTTTTCACTTCGGGAAGTTCGTCAATTCCTTCGGACAAAGCGCGTTCATATACCGAAGTTTGCGAAACCCAACTTTCAACGCGGCTGAATTTTTCATCTTGAGAAAGCGAATCCCACGAACCATCCATTCGCATTTCCGAAAGTTTTAATTCTGAATTTTCTACCCGCGCAAGAGTCGGATCGGAAGAATCTCCCGAGACATCGCAAGCCGAAAGGCAAAACGAAAGGCTAGACGCCAAAGCAAAAGTTGAAAAAAGAAAAAATCGCATCGGCTCTTAAATTAGAAAATCAATGATTCTTAAACCGCTCGCGCAACTTCAGAATATCAGAAATTTCCACTTTTTCTTCGGGAGCTTGCGCAAGCATAGAACGTTTGTAACGCAAAAGCTCAAAGTTATCCAAAAGAATTTGCAAAGAAATCGCGGAATCAAAGATTTCGGCATCGCTGCGTTTCTTCTCGGCGAGTGAAAGCATTTCGCGGGCATTTTTCAGCTCGTTTTCTTTTAAGAATCGACCGGCAAAATACGGCGAAAATTTTTCGCGGAAATTTTTCGTGGACGGAATAGAAAGTTCTTCGTGCCAATCGGCAAATTGCTTCGATTCTTCGGGAAGAACTGAGTCAGCGATGAAACGAATGCGCGCAAAAAGATTTTCTTCATTCGAAAGTTTTGCTGCAAGCCGAAGCAAATTTTCTGCCACGTGATTGCCTCGGCGGAATCGCACAAATGCATCTCGGAAAATTTCCCAAGCCCGCACAAATGCGGTGACGCCTAAATACGCCGAATCAAAAACCAAACGGAAAAGTCCTTCGCGCGATGCGATTTCTGCATTCGTTTCTTTCGAAGACATTTCGGCAAAAGAACACAATTTATGCGAACGCGCAAATTCAATTCCCGAAAAACGCGGAAGCGCTTCGTCTAAAAAATTTGCCGTGAATTTTTCTTTTTCATTTTCCGTCATCGCAAGCAAAGAGCGAAGCGCAAAACCCGATTCATCTTTGCGGTTGAGAAATGCAAATCGCGATTCAAAAAGAGATTTTAACGGCGAATCTTCTAAGCCGACTAAACGAATGCGGCGATAAAATTTTTGCCAAAATTCCGCTTCGAGAGAATGCATGGCGCGGGCGCCGCTCGGGCTCCAACCAAAGGCGAGATTCATCACGGGCACAGTAATTGCAGCCTTTTGCACCAACGGACGAATCGCATCAAAGAAACCGCATTCGCCCCATTCTGGCGAAAGTTCTAACGGATATTTTTCGGAAAATTCCGGCGAAGAAATTTGCAAATGCAAACGCAGATGATGTTCATTTTGCGGATTTAAAACCGGCAAAGCACCATCGATTTCTCCAAAACTTTGGAAGGCTTCGTAAAGAGAAAGCATCGGCGATTTTGCGGGATTTTTTTCGAGAAAATCGACAAAGCGATCATCTAAATCATCTTTTTTCTGTTCAAATTTTTTGCGCTCAGCCCGCGGAAGTTCGCGGATAAACGATTCGAGCATCCACGAACGCCAACGCAAAATTTCGTGTGCAAAAACAGCCGGCGAAAGTTGCGGTAAAAAATCTGCGGGAATTTCTAAAGTTAAACCGTCCCATTTTTTACTCGAATCAAAAACCAATTCACTTCGGATTTGTCTATCGAGAATGCGTTCAAATTCAATGACGCCGCCGTGTTGCGCATTCTTTTTTTCTTCCAATGCTTTGGCAATTTTTTTGCGGTAAGCTGCAGCGATGACCGGATTATTTTTGAAAGATTCAAAATGTTCCATTCCCGTTTCCGATGCATGGAACCAATCTTCGGGATCGTAGCGCAGAGATTTATCCGAATTTTTTTCGATGAAATCTTTTAAAGTTTTTAATGAAAAAACACCGGGCGCACGGTCGACTAAATAATCGACTTGCAAATCATCGGACGGGCAAATTCCCCAGCGGCGTAAACGCACTTCGCTCGCTCGCAGCGATTCTAAAACGCGTTCATTGTGCTGCATAAACGGAAATGGCGTCGGCATATCGCCTTCGACAACAGCTTCTAAGAAAAATATTCGCGCCGCTTCTTCGGGATTCACGCGACCGTAATCGACTCGATGCGAACGCGAAAGCACCATGCCTCGGAACGAAACTTCTTCGACTGCTTCGACAAATCCGCGGACAGCATTCCATTTCGGTTCGTACCAACGGTATGTGCAAAAATCTTTGGCGACTTTGATAATCCATTCCGGTAAAATTTCCGCTGCTTTCGTTAAAAAAACGCGACTCGTTTCGCGCACTTCTGCGGATAAAACGAAATCGGGAAATTTTCCAGCGAGATCGCTTCCGGGGAAAAGATACGCATCGCGTCCGCCGACAAGACGATAACAGCCGTTATCGCGGTCACGGTGAGCGACGCCGCCTAAAAATCCTGCGAGTAATGCAATGTGCAAATTATCCCGATGAAAAGAATCGAACGGGCACACATACGAATCAAATTTGACTTTTAAAATTTTCGAAAATTGTTCGTATAAATCAATCCATTCGCGGCATCGCAAAAAATGCAAATAATTTTTTTCGCAATATTTGCGCAGCGTATTCCACGTCGTCCCATTCCATTCTCGGCAGAATCCATTCCATTCCGCAAGGAAAGTGAGAAAGTCGCTTTTGTGTCCGCCCTTCGCTTTGTGCAATCGCCGAGCTTTTTCCTTCCCCGCATCGTCCGATGGAAAAATCCGCGGATCTTGAATGGAAAGTGCAGAGCACACGATAATTGCGGGCTGCAAAACGCCGGAATTGCGGGCGCGTAACAGCACCGCAGAAAGTGCGACATCCATCGGCAAGTGCGCCATTTCGGCGCCAAACGGCGTCACACGCGCTCCGCGTTCAACGCTAGAAAGTGCGCCTAATTCGAAGAGCGATTTATACGCCCCGCGAAATGCAGAACGCGGCGGCGGCTGAATAAACGGAAATTCTTCGACAGAAAGTCCAAGACTTCGCAGTTGCAAAACGACATTCGAAAGATTTGAACGCCGAATTTCGGGCTCTGTAAATTCTTCGCGTTCATTAAAATCTTCTTCGGTATAAAGCCGCACACAAACGCCGGGTTTTACACGCCCCGCGCGCCCCGTTCGTTGCCGCGCGCTCGCTTGCGAAATTTTTTCAACCGGAAGTCCTTGAATTCTCGTCTGCGGATTATATCTTGAAACGCGCGCCATTCCGGTATCGACGACGTAAGCGATGCCCGGAATTGTGAGAGAAGTTTCTGCAATATTCGTCGCTAAAACAATTCGTGTTTTTCCCGAATTTCTGAAAACGCGTTTTTGTTCCTGCGGGCTCATTCGTCCAAAAAGCGGAAGCACTTCAAAATTTTTTTCGTCTAATTTTTGCAAAAGCTCCGCATTCAAATCTTGAATGTCGCGTTCCGTCGGTAAAAAGCAAAGCAGATTATCTTTGCCGACGGTTTCTTCTAAAGCGACGATGGCATCGGCAGCTTCTTCGACTAAGGCCGAATCGCCTTTGCTTTTCGAATCATTTTCTTGCGGATTTGCGTAAATGACTTGCACCGGATAAGTGCGTCCTTCGGCTTCGAGGACTGCAGAATTTTCGTAAAATTTTTCAAAAAGTTTTGCGTCTAAAGTAGCGCTCGCAATGACAAGACGAAATTCGGGGCGTTCGCGGAGAACGCTTTTAAAAATGCCGAGCAAAATATCGATGTTTAACGAACGTTCGTGCGCTTCGTCAATCATAATCGCCGAATACATTTTAAAAAGACGATCGCGGCGAAATTCTTGCAGCAAAATGCCGTCGGTCATCACTTTAATCGGCGCATCTTTTGAACCTTCTTCTAAAAATCGAATTCGCGTTGAAACGAGATTTTCGTTTTTCAATTCTTCGCGCAAACGGTCGGCAATTGACATCGCCGCAAGTCTTCTTGGTTCGGTAACGCCTAAGCGTCCTTTTTCGGCGAGGCCGCTTTCTAAAAGAAATTTCGGCACTTGCGTGGATTTGCCCGAGCCTGTATCCGCTTTGACAATTACCACTTGATGCGATTTTAAAAGTTCTAAAAATTCTTCGCGTTTTTTGACAACCGGAAGATCGGGATATTCAATTTTTTGCGGTAAATTTTCCATTATAATTTATCGATGAAATCCGAAACGTCTACGCAATTATCCAATTCCTTTCGCAATTTATCGACTTCTTCTTGCGAAATTTTTCCCGTATGGCTTTGGGCTTTTTCATCGGTATTTTTCTTCGC
The DNA here is from genome assembly GCF_003148885.1 of Hallerella porci. NCBI lineage: Bacteria > Pseudomonadati > Fibrobacterota > Fibrobacteria > Fibrobacterales > Fibrobacteraceae > Hallerella > Hallerella porci. The sequence goes on from NZ_QGHD01000009.1 coordinate 32,542, forward strand.
TTCTTCGCGCGCTAACGCTTTTTCGAGAAGAGGCGTTACGACATCTTGATGCGTTTCAACGCTTTCGCGCAGAGCGTCGACGACTCGCGCTAACTTTTGCCGCAGCCCGCGAAATTCTTCTCGGTCAAGTTCAAAAACTTCTCCATCCATCATCATTAACGGGGATTTGCAATGTCCGCAAACGCAGAGGACAAGCGAACTCTTTTTCCCGCGGAGAGTTACTTCCATTTCATTGCCGCAGCAAGGGCATTTAATATGCAATTCTTCCATATCTTTAAAATAGAAACTTCAACAACTCTTCGTCTATTTTTTGATTTGCAAAAAGAGAAATGAAAATTATCGCCCGATAAAAGCAAAAGCCCCGCTGCGCGGGGCTTTTGAAATTCGCTTAGACGAAAATTACTTCACATCGTATTGAGCAACGACTTCGCCGTTTGCATCGAGAGCGCGGATCACGTCTGCATCGCGTTCGAGCTTGAGGTTAGCCTTGTTGCCTTGAGCGTCGGTGATTTCCATCGAGAGAGAACCGTCAGCGTTCTTCACTGCTGCAACTTGGTTACCCTGAGCGTCCTTTTCATAATAGGTATCGCCCGAAGCGACCGGATTCGAACCCGACCAGAATTCCACCGTGTTGAGCACTAAGCCATCGATAAGGCCTGCGCAAATCGGGTAAACCGGGATAATCCACATGAGGAAGTGAACGCAAGAATTGAGCCACTTGTTGCCAAGTGTTCCGTTCCATTTGTAGAGCTTCGTTGTGAGACCATAGCTACCATAGCAAGCAGTAAAAGTGAATGCTGCGGCAAGACCGAGAGCAATGAGACCTTTTTTCATTTTGAACTCCTTGAAGTAGGTTTCCGCCAAAAAAGTTAAAAAAAAAAGATTTTTTCGGAATATTCCAATTTGTTAAATCTTAGTTTTCTTCTTTTTTTGTGAGAAACGTCACATTGCACTTTTAATTTTGCAAACAAATTAAAAGTTTTTTCACAAATATTTTACTTTACAATAAAAACGCCCTTTTTGCGGATTTTACATATAAATTTTACAGAAAGGTGTTTATCCGCATGAATTTACGTGCAGATAAGGAATGTTATTTTTAGGAGTTTGTTGGGATGTTCCTTCGTTTAATGACTCGCACTCTCGCAGCTGTTTCTCTCGCTGCAGGGATGCTTTCGGCTGCTGCCCCGCTCGAAGTTTGGATTATGCCAAACGGCGCAAATCCGCAGGGTATGCTCGAACAGAGACTTTCTCTTTTCGAAAAAGAAACCGGACTCAAAACCAAAGTCGTCGTCTTGGATTGGGGCGAAGCGTGGAGTGCGATTACTCGCGCCCTCGAAGGAAAAACCGAAGCGCCTGCAGTTCTTCAATTAGGTACAACTTGGGTTTCTTATTTTGCTTCGCGCGGTGAACTGGCGAAACTCGATCCATATTTGAATGAAATTAAACCCGACCGTTTCGTTAACGTCAGTTGGAATACAACGGGAACCGACGGCGATTCTTCGGTTTATTCTATTCCTTGGTTTATCGATGCTCGCGCTCTTCTTGCGAACAAAACTATTTTGGAACAAGTGGGAATTACCGCAAACGATGTTTCTACTTACGAAGGATTTGCAAAAGCATTGCGTAAAATCAATGACGCAAAAATTCAGCGGAAAGATGGTTTTCAAGTCAAATCTTACGCATTCCCCGGAAAGAGCGACTGGAATATTCCGCATAATTTTGCACCGTGGGTTTGGTCTGCCGGCGGATCTTTTGTCCGCAAAGATGAAAAAGGCGTATGGCATTCGAATTTGATGGATCCGCAGACGATTACGGGCATCGCATCGTATTTGAATTTCGTCTTGGATTCTCTCGTCGATAAGACGAGCCTCCGCGATAATACTGCGCAAGTGGTGCAGCATTTTAACAGCGGGGAAGTCGCTTTCATTTTGAACACGACCGAACTTGTCATGCAAACGCGTCACGAAGCTGCCGAAGGCGGCCTTGCGGCTTCTCAAATCAATACCGATGGCATTGAACTCATGCAAGTTCCCGCGGGCAATGCGGGGAGCGTCTGCTTTATCGGTGGAAGCAACCTTTCGATTCCAAAATCCAAAGCGAATGACCCGAATGCGGCAAAGCTTCTCAAATTCTTAATCCGCAACGATAATTTGGACGCTTATACAAAGCAAATCGGATTTCTCCCGCCGGTGAAAGAAGTTCTCCAAAATTGGGCGCAGGATTCGTCGTATAAAATTCTCATCAAGCTTTTGGAAAATGGACAGAACTATCCGAACATTCCCGAATGGACGCTTATCGAAGGTTCTCTCGTGAGCCTCTTCAGCGACATTTGGAGTATGCTCGATATTGGCGGTCTCTATTCCGATGAAGCGGTCTACAGCACTCTTTTGACTTACAACCAAAAAATTAACGACATTCTTCACGCACCGACCGAAAGTACACCGCCGATGCGCTTGGAAGAGTTCTTAAAAATTTGGAAAAAGGCGACGACGATTTCGGGCATTTCTTCGGCAGCAGGCGAAAGTTCTAGCGCTGGCGTCGATGAAGAATCCGCATCTTCTGCGAAAATCGGACTTTCGATTTTCATTTTCCTCTTGGCCGTATTCTCGGGCTTTATCGTCACCTATATGCGGAAGAGAAAACAGTAATCTCGTCCCCAAAGGATTTTTATGACTAAGCAGAAGGAAACTCTTTCTGGCGAAATTCACAGCCATATTCCGATCATTCATACGATCGCATTTCGGAGTATGGTCGTTTTTGCTGCGGTGTTTTTCCTCACTCTCGCAGTCGGTGGAATTTTCCTCATCTCTTCGCAGATGAAAAATTTCCAAGAAACGGCGAGCAAAGAAAAGAAGCAAGCGACTGAGCAAGCGATGGGACTTATCAAAGTGCAATGCAGCACTTTCTTAAATCGTTTAACATTACTGGCGACGACGCCGTTCATCGAAAACCAAGACCCTGAAGAATCGAGCCGCTTCTTAAAAGGCTATAATGTTGCGCCGCTTTTTATCCCCGGTGAATACGTCGCCCTTTATAATGCGAAGCACGAAAAAGTGAGCGATAATTCGATGGTGGGAATTGCGCAACTCAATTCCTCGTACCAAGAATTAAAAAATTTCAAAGCGGTGGAACCGCAGAATCCGTATATTTCGCCGCTCTTCTGGGAACAGCACACGCCGAAGAAAATTATGGCGGTTCTCGTTGAAAATCGGGCGAAATCCGACGGCTATTTGGCGGCTTCATTTTCCATTCGCCGACTTTGGGAAGTTTTTGAAAATAATTCCATCGGTAAAGAAGGATTTTTCGTCATCGTCGATGAAAGCAATGTCATCGTTTATCATCCGAATTTACGCGAATGGGTGAACGGAACGAAAAAGGCGCAAGATTTAGGACTTAAAAATTTTAATGCGAGAACTTTCAAACCGACTCAAGATTTTTACACTCTTTCCGACGGCAAAGAATATTTGTTGAATTATGTCTATGATCCGCGGATTAAACTCGGCGTTCTCGCTTTGCAGCCAAAGAGCGAAGTCATGGCGCCCGCCCAAGCGTTCTTGCAACTTTTCCTCTACATCGGAATCATCTTCCTCATCGCTCTTCTCGGAATTACGCTTTGGCTCTTCTTTAGCATTGAAAAACCGCTGCAAGGTTTGATCAATAAAATGCTCATTATCGCGAGCGGAAACTACGAAGAATCGAGCGGTATTTCGGGAAACAAGCAAAACGAAATTCACGTTCTCGCTCACGTATTCGACCGGATGCGTTTAACGATTCGCGAAAAAATGCACGATCTTGCAGAACATCAAGCGCATTTGGAACAAGAAGTGTTTAAGCGGACCGAAGAATTGGCGAAGATTAATAACACGTTGAAGATGATTTCTCGGACCGATGAATTGACGCAGTTGCCGAATCGCCGCGAAATCCGCGAAAAAATTAGTTACGAAGCATCGCGTTACGAACGCACGAAACGCAAATTCTCGTTCCTCTTTGTGGATATTGATAAATTCAAAGATTTCAACGATAAATTCGGACATGTTTGCGGTGACTTGGTTTTGAAAACGGTGGCAGAAACCCTCCGCGATCAAATGCGCAAGCAAGATGTCGTCGCACGTTGGGGCGGTGAAGAATTCTTGGTGCTTCTCCCGGAAACGGCTATCGGCGGCGCAACTCTCGTCGGAGAACGCGTTCGCAAGAGCATTGAAAATCGCAATGTGGAATTCGGCGGACAACAGCAGCATGTGACGATTACCGTCGGCGTTGCAGAATACGATGAGCGCTTAGGAATGGATCACAGCATCAACTTGGCGGATAAGGCGCTTTACAGTGGAAAGCAAACCGGCCGCAATAAAGTCGTCGTTTTCCATCCCGAAGATATTTCTGAAGAAGATATTAAGGCGGCGCAAGAAGAACTCAAATATGCGAAAAGCAATGAAACGCATCCGCAATAATTTCTGCGATTGGTAAAATTCTCTGCTTTTTGAAAAATCAATTTCCCCACCCGCGTCGCGGGTGGGGTTGCTGTTTATAGTCTGCGATAAAATAAAATGATCAGCGGCAAAAGTAACTTGGCAAATATAAAAAGCAAATTTCTTGCGAGGATAGATTTAAAATTGTTGAGATGAAACGGAAAATTTTTAGAAATAAAATCAAGAAATTTTGAAATCAAACTGCGACATTTTTTGAAAATGAAGTCGTAAAAAATCGCGGTCGTGAAATGGCAAATGCAGAAAAATTCAAATCGCAATAGCGCAGACATTTACAGCAAAAGCGCGCTCGAAGAGCGCGCTTTTCCATTTTACTTGGCGAATAATTTTCTTATTCTTCCATTTCGTCTTCGGCAGTTTCCGGTTCCAAAGCTTTTGCTTTGCCGAGAAGAGCGTTGACGTTAATGCCTTGTAATTTATTTGCTTTATCAAATGCGGCGACGATGTAATAATCGCTGTTCCACGAAACCGTGCGCAATTTGCCGTTTCCATCGGGTGTGCCCGAGACTTTGCTCGAAAAGACCGAAGCATTTACCATGCGCTTTTCAATCGTCGCAAATTCCTTCGATGTTTTCGCTTGCTGATTTGCGGTGCACGCTAAATTCCAAAGAATTGCATTATTTTCAATCACCGAATTTTGACCATCGACGATATTCACCGCGTTCTTATAATAGGCTTCTGTTTTCTTTTGATAAGCTTCCGAAGCCTGCGAAACATAAGCGCCCTTTTGCATAAAGAGAAGTCCGAAAATCGCAAGATTGAGCGCGAGAGAAGCGATCATAATATATTTGAGTTTCATAAATCCTCCTTACTGAGCCTGGAAATTAAAGGGAGCCGGCTTGGAAACCGAGAATGTTGCTGCGGGAGAAATCGAAGCGAGCGCTTTATAATCGACGCTTACAAATTTTCCGTTTTTGAAGGTGAACTTCACTGCGCAATCGGCGCCGCACGATAAAGTCGTTTCGTTGCCCGTTGTTTGCGGATTCAAAAGCTTGTCGGCATCGAGTTCGGCGACGCGGGCATTAAATGCAGCCTGCGACAAATTCTGCGCAGTCGTTTCGAAAATAATTTGCCAAAGGGCGTTTCCTGTTTTGATGAAGGTATTTTGCGCATTGACAACGCTCGCCACTTGATCGGTGTATGTTTTGGTTGAAACTTTGTAGGCTTCTTGCGCTTGGTCTTTGTAACCGTTTTTGAGCACAAGCATAATGACAATCAAAGCGATGTTGACAGCAACTGAAACTGCCAGAATGAGTTTCATCTTCTTTGGATCCATACGAAATAATTCTCCTAAATGTGGGAATGATAGCTATAATGTATATTTTCACGAAAAGAGAAAGGGTAAAAAAATGCAAAAAAATCTCTCGGAAGCGGTTTTTGAAAACCTGAAAGAACTTCTCAAAGCGAAAAACGCCGCCCACGAGTCGATGTTTAAATTCAGTTGGAAAAAATTGTGGCCGTTTAACCTCATTTGGCCGCAGGTCGATTACATTCGCATTCAGCGTTTTATGGGCGAAGTGAAAGAACAAGCGCTTTCCCAGAAAAAATTTATTCAAAGCAATCGCGGACAAGCGACTTCCGATGAAATAGAGTTTTTAAATGCAGTCCCCGCTTACGTCGAAGCGTTAGCCGTTTCTTGTGAAAAATTAGCGCGCGTCGCCGAATTTAAACAAGGCATTTTGGAAAAAACGCAGAAACGCGATGTTTTTGCGTTTAACAATATCCTCAAAGATTACGAAACCGCACAAGCAGAGCTCACGCGCGCGGGCGCATTCGTGCAAGTGGCTTGGGGAAAACTCAATTTGAAAAACGCTGCAGAAAAATCCGAAGCAAATTCCAACGCCAGCGCAGCCGATTAAAAAAATTCGCTTTTTTATGATTCAATAAATCGGTTGCAGTTTCTGCATGGCGACGATAACAAAGCAACGGTTCGTTTACAAAGCGGACCTTTTTTGATTTTTCAGCGATGAGTCCGAGCCATTGATCGTGCATTGGAAGCGACTTGGGGAAGGGAAGTGCTCGAAGAAGCAGCTCGCGGCGAAATGCTATACAGCAGCCGGTGAAACTATTTCGCAGCCAATTTTTGAAAATACCATGAACGGGTTTTCGCTTTTCAAAAATCGTTGTTCCGCATTTCCAATTTCCATTTTTTTCTTGCGTGTAAAAATAGGCATTGTGCAGAACGAGAATGGAATCTTGCAACTCTTGCTTGCAAACGGAAACTTTTTGCGGAAGCCATACATCGTCTTGGTCCGCTAAGAAAATCAAATCGCCTTTGGCTTGAAGAAGTGCGCGTTCTAAATTGTAAATCGGTCCGAGATGCGATTCGCATTGAATCAAATGAATTCGCGCATCCGAAAAATTTTGAATGAGAGAAATAGTCGCATCGGTAGAACCATCGTCTGCGATGATGACTTCGTCGGTTGCAGCAAGTTGCGAAAGAATACTTTCGAGTTGTTCCCGAAGAAATTTTTCGCCTTGAAATGTAATCATGCAAACCGAAATCATTTTAATACTTTAAGAAAATTCGCGGGATGAAAAGTTTTGGAAAATGCATCCAAAATGTTTTTGTGCAAGTGGCGAGTTGCGGCAATTTTCGGAGAGCTTCTCGTTTTTGATTGTAAGCGAGAGAAGAAAACCATCGCGTTTTCCAAAGGGCAACGGCTTGCGAATAAGCGGGATGATTTTTATACTTTTCAATGACCGCGAGAATTTGTTTGTAAATGAAATTCAAATTGCGATGCATTGAAGTTTCAAGAATACGATAATAGCAGCAAACCGTGCGAAGCACAGGAATTTTTCCGTAACGATATGAAAGGGCAAGCCAAGCAGGAAAATCTTCGAAACGAAAATTTTCATCGTAATTTCCGACGGCGGCAAATTTTTCTTTGACTATCATTTCGGTGGCGCCGTGCAATTCTGCTTTTCCCAAAAGAATTTCTTCAAAAGTCGCTTCTTGCGTTTTGGCGTAACGCAGATCAACTGTATCTTCTAAATTTCCATCGCTGCGTAAATTTTTTACTTGCCCTGCGCATGCTGCGAATTCCGGATGCGTTTCTAAAAATTGACTTTGCGCAGCTAAACGTCCTGGCGCCATCACATCGTCCGAAGCAAATGTGCAAAAATATTTTCCATGGGCGAGAGTGAGCATTTCGTTTAAGGTTTGCACTAGTCCGCGATTTTCGCGATGCTTATAATAAAAGCCGAATTCGTGCGAAAGGCGTTCTAAAATTTGCGGAGAATTATCGGTGCTGCCATCATCGATTACAATCAATTCAAAGGCGACACCGGATTGCGAAAGAATAGAGCGCACCGCGGCTTCGACAAATGGCGCGTGATTATAACTCGCAAGAAGAACAGAAACTAAAGGTTCTTCCACGAAAGCCTCCGTGTGAGAATGAAAAGCGAAATAAAGCAAATCGCATTTTCAATGGCGTAAGCGTAAAAGGGCGCTTGATATTTCCACGCAGCCGCGCCAAAAATGGTGAGCAATGTGAAGAATAAATCCGAAGCGATTTCAACCGAAATAAAGGCGACCGTTTCTTTCCGCGCGACAAGCGCTAAACCCAAACACCAACAGCCCGATTTGAAAAAATCGCCTACAAGTTGAATCGGCAAAAGCGAAGAAAGCGGTAAAAATTTTTCGGAAAGCGCAAAGAGAATTAAATAATCGCGGACAAAAAACAGGAAACCAAAAAGCACAAAAGCGAGAATCATCACGCGGAGAAGTAATGCGGACAATGTTTTTTGAAATTCAATTTTTGAAGTCGCAGCCGATAAACGCGGAAGCAAAACTACGCCGAGAACCGATGAAAATCCGACGTTGAAAAAATCTGAAATGCGAAGCGCACCTTGCCAAAATCCTGCGGCGTCCCAACCGAAATGATTGCCGATATACGATCGCATAAACATGTAAAGTGCGGGCGTTAAAATCATCGGAATAATTCCCATGACCGCATAACCTTTCCACGGACGAAATTCAGCGCGCAATTTTGCATAGAAACGACGATAACGAAAACCGCCGCGATGCGCAACGAAAAATGCAAAGAAAGATGAAACGATGGACTGCGTCGCAATCGCAGAAAGAATTGACATCGCATGAAAATGAATAAATAAAATGACCCAAAGGCAATTCAAAATGGAAGAGCCCGCAGTAATGATCGCCCAGCGTTTATAATCCGAAAGTCCATTCATGACCGCGGAACAAATCGCAATGACCGAGAGTGAAATGACTCCGGGAACAGCGAAGAGAATTGCGGCTTGCATATAACGCGGCGGAATGCCGGGGAATAAAGTTTGCAGCGGAGCGATAAACGCAAAGAGAACAAAGAAAATCGCAGTTCCAATGGAGGCGTAAACCGAAATGCGAAAACCGCCGCGCCAAATGGGTCCTAATTTATCTTCTTCATTTTTATGGCGAGCGGTTAAACTGACCCAGCCATTTTGCAAAGCGAGAGACGAAGTTCCTTGGCCTAAATTGATGAGATTTTGCAACTGCCCTGCGATTGCAAATCCCACGGGTCCCATGACCATCGCTAAAAATTTATTGGTGATAAATGCGCAAGCGATGCGAATCGCAGTGGCGATTCCCGAGCCTGCTGATTGTTTCCAAAATCCATTCATTTTCATAATGTGTACTCGTAAATATCAAAGGCGACGCCACGTCCTGCGTACATTTCTTTTTTGTGCGCAAGCCCTTCGTTTAGAACGCGGCCTTGTTCTTCGTTCGAAGTTCCCCAATCAAACCAACGCATTTCGGAAAATTGCGAAAGTAAATTCAGCATTAAAAAATCCATCGCAAAAAGAGAACGACCTTTTTCGGAACTCGCCAAATATTGCGTATGCGCAACTTGCTTGGAAATGTAAACGATTCCGCCGGCGAGAAGTTCTGCGTTTTTCGTAACGGTAAATAATCGAATATTTTCGGGAAAGCGCGAGGCGAGCAAATTCAATTCGGCTTTGGAATGCACCGGATGCGCCGTGTGTCTTTCGGCAAGGCAAGCGTCGAGTAAATCCCAAAATGCAGAAAAATTTTTTGACTCCGAAAAAACAAGTCCTTCGCGTTCACAACGGCTTTGATAATATCTTTTTTTTGCGGGCGGTTTCGAAATTTTCGGTTCTAATGCGCTTGAAATAAGTCGCGCTTTTAACGTTGCATTTTTTCGGAAAAGCCAATATAAATCTTCTTGCGAAGGGCGCTCGGCAAAAATCCACGGCAGCGGTTTGTAGATGACTTTTTGCACATTCAATTTGCGCAATTCTTCATCGAGAAGAGAAAAAAGAATTTCAAATTCAGCGACGCTTACTTCGTCATCGACGACAAATCCGCCGAAAGTAAGTCCTGCGTGTGAACTGAAAATTCCTTCTTTTGAAATTGTCCCCGGAATGACGGCGCAAATTTTTTGCTTTTGAAAAAAGAGAAAAGATGCATCGGGAAAACGGTCGGCGTGATAATCCATGTAACCGCGATGAAAAAGAAAATTTCCGTTTCGCGCTTGACGAATAAATGCATTCCAAATTTCTGCATCGGCTGCTGTATAACGGCGAATGGAAATCGGATATTTTTCAACCATGTACTTCTCCGATGATTTTTGCGGGAACGCCGCCGAGGATAACGCCTGCGGGGAATTTTCCTGCGACAACGGCGCCCGCTGCGACAACAGAATGTTCTGCAATTTCGGAACCTTTTAAAATCATCACGTTATCGCCGATCCAAACATCTTCCGCAATTTTTACGGCTGCGCGTTTTGGCATTGCAGATAAACGCACTTCGGGTGCTGTCGAATGAAAATCGGAATCGTAAATTTTTACACCGTTACCGATGAGAGTATTTTTACCGATGAAAATTCCGGGACCTTCGGCGATGGCGACGAAACGATTTCCGACCCAAACATTTTCTGCAATTTCGATTTTTGCATTTTCATTTCGCGGATTGAAAAATGCATACGAATTCCAAAAGTCTGCATCATTTTCAACGCCGACATGAACATTTTTTGCAAAGGAAATTTTGCCCGCGCCTTGCGCTAAAAGGGGCGAAGAATTTATCGGTTTTCCGCTGACGTGAGCGTCCGACAAAATGCGGTAAAATGCTCGGCGAAAAATCATCGCCGCTTTGCGCAAAATTTTACGGACGATACGCATTCACCGCCTCGATGATTTGTGAAATTTCGTTTTCGGTTAACTGCGGATAAAGCGGCAAACTGAGTTCTGTCTCCGCGATATTTTCTGCAATCGGAAACGAGAGCGCATTCCATTCGGCGTAAGCTTTTTGCTTGTGCGGTGGAATTGGATAGTGCACCAAAGTTCCAATGCCGCGGAGTTTTAAATGTTCTTGCAAAGCTTCGCGATTTTTTGTGCGAATCGCAAAAATGTGCCACACATGTTCGCCCGCATTTCCTGCATCCGGAAGTTGAATTGCTTCGTTTTGAATTTCTTGCAGATAACGTTTTGCAATTTTTTGACGGCGCAAATTTTCGGCATCTAAATGTGGTAATTTTTTGGCGAGAATTGCCGCTTGCAATTCGTCTAACCGCGAATTCATTCCGCGAAATGCGTTGACATATTTTTGTTCGCTGCCGTAATTGGCGAGTGCGCGAATTGTCTTCGCTAAATTTTCGTCCGAAGTCGTGACGGCGCCAGCGTCGCCGAGTGCGCCTAAATTTTTCCCCGGATAAAAACTAAAACCTGCGGCATCACCGAAAGCGCCTGCGCGAATTTCATCTTGCTTTGCGCCGTGACCTTGAGCCGCATCTTCAATCAAAAGCAGATGATTTTCTTTGGCAAATTTGGCAAGTTCTTTTCCCGGAATGACGCGGCCGTATAAATGCACTGCGAGAATGGCTTTCGCTTCGGGATTTTTAGCAAATGCTTCTTGAATATTTTTCAAAGAAATGTTAAAAGTTTTTTCGTCGGGTTCCACTAAAATCGGTTTTAATCCCGCTTCGTTAATCGCCAAAATCGAAGCGATGTAAGTATTTGACGGCACAAAAACCGCATCGCCGACATTTAATTTTTTTAAGAGAATGAGCGCTCGGAAAATGAGAGTTAATGCTTCAAGTCCGTTTCCGACGCCAACGCAAAATTTTGTGCCACAAAATTTCGCAAATTGCATTTCAAAATTTTCGCATTCTTTGCCGCGGATATACCAACCGCTTTCGATAACGCGCTGAGTCGCTTCCGAAATTTCTTCGTGAAAAAATTCCGTCACCCGTTTTAAATCCAAGTAAGGAATCATTTGCTGCCTCGCCGTGTTGCGGCGTATTCTGTAAAACGCGCGTAATCGCGAATGTAATCGGCTTCGTCGTAAGCGTGCGAGGCGAGCACTAAACAAATGGATCCCGAAGAAAAATTCAATTCTTCTGCCCACACGCCAGGCGGCACATAAACACCGTAATAAGGACGATCCAAGTGAACGATTTGCGAATGAATGCCGTCGTCAATTTTTGCATCAAATGAACCCGATGCAGCGATCAAAAGTTGATGACATTTTTTGTGCGCATGGCCGCCGCGATTTTCACCGCCCGGAATATCGTAGAGGTAAAAAACGCGTTGAATTTCAAAAGGAAGATTTTTTGAATTTTCTAATGCGGTAAGCGAGCCGGAGCGTTCACTGATCCGCGGAAATTCAATGAATTGACAACCGGCAATTAAATTTTGCATGCGCAAGCCTTTTGAAACACATCCCAATCCCAGATGTAATCATCTGGATCGTAAGCGGTTGAACTGAGAACGAGTGCTACGGAATTTGTAGAAAAATTATCGAGAGTGCGAAAATGCATCGGCGGCACATAAAGCCCTTGATATGATCTGCGAAGCGAATAACGTTCTTCTTTTTTTCCGTTGTGCAAAAGAACGTCAAAACTTCCCGAAAGAGCGATGATGAATTCGTGCTGCGTTTTAAACGCATGACTTCCGCGCAATTCGCCACCGGGAACATCGTAAATCCAATAGCAGCGTTGAATGCGAAAAGGAATGTGCTTTTCGGATTCGATGAAACTCAAATTTCCGCGATCGTCTAAAATCTTCGGAAGGGAAATGAGCTGCGGAATAAGCGGCTGCGAAATCATAATGATAAAATAGAAAATTGCTTATTCGCAATCCAAGCATTGCCAATCGACAACGCCTGAGTCATAACCGAAGCGGTCGCGCGTGAAACTTTCGATGTCGATTAAAAATCCGATATCGCCTGCATTTTCGGTGCAACAACCATCGCAATCGGAATCGGAGCAAATATCGTAAACGGTGGCGTCAATTTCTGCGCCATTTTTCCGCAACCGAAACGTTTTTAATCCGTATTGTTTCCAATCTTTTTCGTGCACCGCGATAATGTTGTGCGATTTCACCCAATCTTTGCTTTGAACGCCGTCGAGACCGTAAAATTGACCCGCCCACGTGCAGCCATTATATTCAATGCATTCTTCGCTGTTGGAATCTGGATACGATTCATACCAAGTGAGATTTGCTTGATTCCAAACTTCGAAAACAGAATCTTTTGTCGCAGGCAATTCACTGGAACTTGAAATATCGGCAGAAGAAATTTTGGTTGCAGAAGATATTTCTTGCGATGAAGAAATAATCGGCTCTTCGCTCGCTGAGCTAGAACTGCTATCATCGCAAGCGATGAGTAAAAGAGAAATGCAGAGGCCGAAGAAAATTGATAATTTCATAGAAGTCTCCTTTTTCTCCGAAAATAAATTCACCAAACCAATTTTGCAATACGCGCAACATTATTTTTCCCTGCGCGATTATCGCTCGGCGTTTTCGCAATTACCGATTGATAACGATCATTGCCGAGATAAGTTAATTTGTAATGTTTCCCGTCTTCGCTGATGCGGAATCCTAAATTTTCTAATTCTTGTCGCAGCGGTTTTGTCATGCCTGTGTAACTATTTAAAAGTCGTTTGAGTTCGCTCGATTTCTTTTCGCAAAGATGTTGATACTGATTGGCTTGAATAATTTGAGTGATCACATCTTTTCTTCGCGAAATTTCTTGCAAATTGGGAAGAGCATCTTTTAAAGTCGAAAGAACGATGTCTTTAATTTCGCCCGGAAAAGCTTCGCGTTCATCGCCACTAAATAAAACGGGAAAATTTCCTGAGGCATCTAACTTGGCGCGCAATCCTTGATTTTCATAGGATAAATTTTCGTTTGCCCGCATGAGATCTTGAATTTGTTTTTGCAAACGCTCCGTGTCGTCATCAAAACTTTCAATCATTTTATTCGCTTCTTCTTGCGCTTGCGCCCGAATGCGAGCTTCTTCATCGTCAAAAGAATTGATTAGCTGAACGACTTCGGATTTTGCAACTTGGCACGCTTTTTCGGCGGCGATGCGTTCTTCTTGTTGATGTTTTAAGCGGTCTTGTAAAATCGCATTATTGACGCCGTGCCATGTGAAAAGTGTATCGACCATTTGCTGATTTGCATAATGGATGACTTGTCGCACAATTTGTAAATAAAGCGATGAATTTTTTTCTACTCCCGCTTGCGAATAAAGGCGACGTTTTTCCATCGGCGGATTCGGATAATAAATTCCTACGGTGCCGTTAAATTCATTGCGACCATTGGATTCTTCGCGTAATTGACGATAAAGAAAAACATCTTTTTGTACAACGACATGAGCGATTCCCGCTAAAGTTTTTGCTAGGGCAAATGCATCAACCGCTTCTTTGCCATTGCGCATTTTCGACACAAAAACAACGGGCAATTCATATTGAATATTTCCGAGCATCAGCTCGGTGAGAAGAGATAAATTTTCTTCGTCAATGGTAAAAGGTTTCCAATCGATAGGAAAGTCGCCGTCGTTTTGCACATAGCTGCGATCGATTAAAAGCGAAATAAAATGCGGCGTAGAAAATTTTGAATCGACGGGAATGGCGTCGGAACGATAACTGCGATCTAAACGAATGGAAATTTTTCTTTCGTTAAAATGGATCACATAATCGGTATCCCAAATCACACCGTCTGCGTCTTTCTTTTCGTAGCGCACCGCAATCATATTTTGATTGCGATATTCTTCAATCGCTAAAGAGCGATTTTCAAATTGGTAGAAAATATTTCGTTCGCCGTTCCATTGGATATTTGGAATGATATTCTCGGGATGAGAACTCGTTTGATTCCATTCGATGACTAATCGAATAAAATCTTCAGGCGTTAATTTTTCGTTAATTCGAAGAATCGTTGAAAATAAAAGCATTGTGTCCTCCTCAATTTCTGTTAAATATACAATTTTGAATTTGAAAATTTTTGAAATATCGAAAAATTAAAATTTAATTTGTGCGTAAAATTTTTAAAAAAGTTCTGTTTGAATATGGATCTCATTTTCGGCAGAATTATTCTCGAGACGAATGCCGGCGCCGAGTAATCGCACTTTTTGTTGTGAATTATAACGCTCGCGGAAAAGAGAAGAAAATCGCTTCCACGAAACGTCAGAAAATGTGCGTTCGATCGTCGTCGATTTGAAATTTTCGTATTTGATTTTTACGAAGCAATGAAAAACCGGAAAAGTTTTTTGCGATTCTTTTTCGATGTAGCGATTGGCGCGTTTTAAAAATTCGAAATAAACGGTGCGCAATTCTTTCTCACAATTTTCAACGCCGAAGACATCTTGCGGAAAAGTAAATTCGGTGGAAATGGATTTGCGAATGCGCGAAGGATTCACCGGACGATTATCAATTCCGCGTGAAAAATCATAAAGCGATTCGCCCAAACTGCCGAAGCGTTGAAATAATTCTTCTTTCGAAAAGGGGCGAATGTCTTTGCACAAAACGAAACCTTGCGCGAGAAATTTTTTGAGACTCGCTTTTCCGACGCCGGGAATTTTTTCAAGAGGAAGTTCTGCGGTAAAATTGTCCACATCTTCGGGGCGAATGGTAAATTGACCGTTGGGCTTTTTCCAATCGCTTGCGACTTTTGCTAAAAATTTATTGGGAGCAATTCCTGCGCTAGCTGTGATGCCGCCGCGTTCTTCAAAAATGGCATTGCGAATTTCTTGGGCGATGAGAGAGGCTGAACCGTTTTGCGTGTCGCTGCCGGTAACATCTAAAAAAGCTTCGTCTAAACTGAGGCCTTCGACGCGGTTTGTGTAGCGATAAAAAATTTTGAAAATTTCTGCGGATTCTGCTTGATAAGCTGCGTGATCAACGGGTAGCAAAACGAGATTCGGGCAACGTTTTAACGCTTGAAATGTGGACATCGCAGAATGCAATCCGAATTCTCGTGCGGGATAATTGCAAGTGGAAAGAACGCTGCGATTTTCGACGCTTCCGCCAACAGCCATCGGCACAAAACGATATTCGGGATGTCTTCGCATTTCGACTGCTGCGTAGAAACAGTCCATATCGATGTGGATGATTTTGCGAATCACAAAAGCTCCGCATCGGGAATGTAATTTTCAATTTTTTCGCGAATGGAAAGTCCGCGATTTTTCCCGAAAAGATCTTGAATATCTTCGATGGGAGCGTTTAAAAAATCGCTGCGACTTTTGTATTTCGAAAGAATTTTAATTCGCGTTTCATCACCGATTCCCGGCAAGTTTAACCAATCGACTCGCAAATCTTCTTTGCGTTTGCTGCGTTGATAAGTAATCGCAAAACGGTGCGCTTCATCGCGGGCATTTTGCAGCAATTTTAAAGCGGCGCTGGTGCGGTGTAAAACGATGGATTTTCTGTCGTCGGGAAAAACGATTTCTTCTAAACGCTTTGCAAGACCGATCAGCGGCAAATCTTTATCGTGGCCGAGTTCTTTTAAAATTTGCATGGTCGCATCGACTTGACCTTTACCGCCATCGCAAACCCACAAATCGGGCATCGGTAAATTTTCTTCTTCTAATCGGCGGATGCGTCGCGTCATCACTTCGCGCATGCTTGCAAAATCATCGACACCCGAAACGGTTTTGATGATAAATTTGCGATAATTTTTTTTATCGGGTCGTCCATTTTTAAAAGCGACAAGACTCGCAACGGTATGCGTTCCCGCTAAATGCGAAATATCAACGCATTCAATGCGAAACGGCGTTTTCGCAAGGCCGAGTTCACGCTGCAAATCGAAAACGCTTTGCTCCACTTCATCGAAATGTTTTACTTCGGATTTTGCTTCGACTAAAAGCATTTCGGCGTTGGCGAGGGCGAGCTTCATAAATTGCACGCGGTCTCCGCGCTGTGGCACTGTAATGCTTACTTTATGCGTTGTCTTTTCGGCGAGTTCTTCTTCGATTTGAATGCGGTCTTCGTCGGGAATTGCATTGCTGATGACGATATCGTTCGGAATGACTTCTTCGTTTTCGTACCAAGTCGGAAGCATTTCGCAGAGAATTTCTGCTTCATCTTGATCTTGATCGCATTCGAGCTGAAAATGTCTGCGCCCCGAGATGACGCCTTTGCGATATTCGAAAATAACTGCGGTCGCTAAATTTCCGTTGCGACGAACGGCGACCACGTCTAATTTCAGCGCGGTATCAGTTGTGTCGGCTTTTTGATTTGTATTGGTCGCTTGTAATGCTTCAATCGCATCGCGTTTTTTTGCGGCAGTTTCAAAGTCGAGAGCAAGACTCGCTTCTTCCATTTCGCGCGTCCACTTGGCGAGTAAATCGTTTCGTTTTCCATCGAGAACGCGAATCATTTCGTTCACATTTTCTGCATACTTTTCGGGAGTGCAAAGCCCCGCGCAAGGAGCAAGGCAACGCCCGATGTGATAATTTAAGCAAGGGCGTTGCGGTTTCGAAAGCGGAAACGAAAGTTTGCATTCGCGCATTTGAAAAAGGCGAGCTGAAATATCGACGAGAGTGCGGAAAGCTTTAGAACTCGGGAAGGGACCAAAACAGCGATAACGCGAAGAAGCGTGCCGCGAAAGAAATAATCGCGGAAACGGATCGCGCATATCGATTGCGATATAAGGATAATGTTTATCGTCTTTTAAGCGAACATTGTAAAGCGGTTTATGTTTGCGAATTAAATTCGCTTCGAGAATAAAAGCTTCTTCTTCGGTGTTGGTGACAATCCATTCGATGTTGTGAATATACGGAAGCATTAACATCGCTGCGCGATGTCCCGGTTTGGGTTTTCCGTCAAAGTAACTGCGAACGCGATGCGCAAGAACTTTTGCTTTCCCGACGTAGATGATTTTTCCCGCAGCATTTTTCATCAAATACACGCCGGGACGCATCGGAAGTTCCGTTAACCGTTTTTGAATTGCCTCTGAAAACATGAGCAAAAAATGAAAAATTTACGGCGCAGAAGAATCGCTTTCGAGAGAATTTTCGTCCGATGAATTTTCGCTAGAAATTTCTGCAGAATTTTCTGTTTCCGCAGAATTTTTTGGTGCGGAATTTTCTTCGGATTTTACTTCTTTTTCGTCTTCATTTTTTTCGGATTTTTTCTCGGGTTCATTGCCGATGTTAAACGATTTCTTGAAATAAATTACGTTTGCGTTAAACGAATTGTTCGCGCCGACATTGTAACCGACGACAGGGTGGAAACTTTCGCCAAAGGCAAAGGCGACTTCAAGTCCTAAGCGGAATACGCCGCGTCCATCTACGCTCACATCGGGATTGACTTTTCCTTGATAAGTTCCGTCTTTTGCATAAGCGTCTAAGCTTCCGTCTGCATCCATTGTCGAAGTTTGATAACCGAGAGAAAGCATCACTTCGACGAGATTTAACGGTTTAAATCCGAAGACGATTGCCGTGTAAGTGGTTCCGAAATCCAAATCCAATTTTCCTTTCCATTTATCGGGAGTGTAGCCGATATACGCAGAGTTATAACCGAAGAAAAGGCTTACGTCAAAGCAGCGAAGAATCGGCGGTAATTTTTCGCGGAAGAAATGTCCGAAGCTATGCTGCACACCGAAAGAAAGAAGATGATAACCTTGAAATTCGCTCACCGACGGAAAATACATGCCGCGGAACACAAGACGCGTATAGAAGAAACTTACGCCGAGTTGCAAATAAGGCAAAGTGAAAACAGAAATTCCGTGCAAATCTTCGTTACCGCCGAGGCCGAGATCCGCTTTGCTACCAAAGATTGTCGGCACATCGCCGTAGACCGAAGAATGATATTCGCGATCGCCAGATTCGATGAGCGCAATTTGAAAAGGCATGCCCGCTTCAAAAGCAAGTCGGCGTTCTACCGAAGCAGTTGAAAGCCAGCTGCCATTGAGAATTGTTCCCATATAAGTCGCAATGGGTTTTACATAACCTTCGCGGTTTACATTTTTTTGAAACGCAATCATCGATTGATAATCGCTCGCCCATTCTGCAGCAAAAGCGGAAATGGAGAAAATGAAAACGAAAAATAAAATGCACTTTTTCATGATTCCAAAAATAGATTTAATCGTTTCGAAATGAGGAATTGAGAATGGGATAATGCAGTTCTCTTTGCGGGTTTAACTGAGAAATCTTTCTACTTTTATTTTATGAAATTTTTATCAATTCTCGAACGCGCAAAAGTTTTTGCCGAAGAAGCTGGACGGAAAGCGCTTGAAATGCAAAAGCATTTGGAAAGCATCCGATTCAAAAATCCGAAAGATGTTGTCACTTCTGCGGATTTAGAAAGCGAGCGCATTATCATTTTTCATCTTCAAGAAGAATTTCCAGATCATTCAATTCGCACCGAAGAAGCGGGACATGTAAAAGATGGCTCTCGCTATGAATGGATTATCGATCCTGTGGATGGCACGGTAAATTTTAGTCGAGGCATTCCGCTTTGGGGCGTTTCGATTGCCCTTGTCGAAAATACAGAAAACGGTGCCGTTCCAATTGTCGCAGCGATTTCTCTTCCGGGATTAGGAAAAATTTATACCGCATCCAAAAACGGTGGCGCTTTTGTCAACGGCGAACGCATTCATGTGAGCGAAACCGCAGATCTTTCCAAAGCGATTGTTTCGAACGGTGATTTTAATGTGGGAAATTGGGAAAAAATCAATGCGCAAAATTTGAAAAATTTTCAGCGGGAAGCAGAAAATTGCACGCGTGTCAAATGCTATGGCAGCGCTGTGATCGAAGGCACTTTTACTGCGCAAGGTTCTCTCGATGCCTTTGTGATGACGATGAGTTATCCGTGGGATATCGCGGGCATTGCATTAATCGTCACCGAAGCCGGCGGAAAAGCGACCGAAATTTCGGGCGATCCGATTCGATTTGTCGATGGAGAACAAGTTCTCTTTTCCAACGGAATTTTACACGATCAAATGGTTCAAATTTTAAAGTGAGCGAAAAATGAAACGCGAAGGATTTAAATCTCGTCTTGGCTTTTTACTGGTTTCTGCGGGCTGCGCTGTCGGCATTGGAAACGTTTGGAAATTTCCATTTCTCGTCGGACAAAACGGCGGCGGATTTTTCGTTCTCTTCTATTTACTTTTCTTGATTCTCATGGGCGCACCTGTGCTTACGATGGAACTTGCCGTCGGACGCGCCTCGCGGAGAACTGCGGTTTCGGGCTATCGCCGATTGGAACCGCCGGGCAGTAAATGGCACCTTCACGGTTATGTTTGCTTCCTCGGCTGTTTGTTATTGATGATGTATTACACGACGGTTTCGGGTTGGATGCTCAATTACTTTTTCAAATTTGCATCGGGCAGTTTTGCAGGTTTGACATCGGAACATGTCGGCGATGTTTTTAGCACAATGCTTTCGAGCCCTTCGCAAATGCTTCTCGGCATGGGCGCAACCGTTTTCCTCGGATTTCTCATCAACAGTTTCGGTGTGCAAAAAGGATTGGAAGCGGTTTCCAAAGTGATGATGATTGGACTTTTCGTTTTAATCTTAGCGCTCGCCGTGCACAGTTTAATTCTTCCGAACGCATGGGAAGGCGTCAAATTTTATTTGCTGCCGAGCTTAGATAATATTAAAAATCAAGGACTTTCAAACGTCATTACTGCGGCGATGAATCAAGCGTTTTTCACGCTTTCGTTGGGCGTCGCAGCGATGGAAATTTTCGGTTCTTATACATCGGATAAATATACCCTCGGCGGTGAAGCGGTTCGTATTTGCGCGTTGGATACAACGGTTGCGATTGCAGCGGGCTTTATTATTATCCCCGCTTGCTTCTCGTTCGGCGTGCAGCCCGATGCGGGCCCGAGTTTAATTTTCATCACGTTGCCGCATGTCTTTTTGAATATGTCGGGCGGTCGTTTCTGGGGCGCAGCCTTCTTCCTCTTTATGACATTTGCGAGCCTTTCCACTGTCCTTGCGGTCTTTGAAAATTTGCTTTCGGGATGCATTGACGAATTTCAGTGGAATCGTAAAAAGGCGACATTTGTCTGCTTGCTCGTCGTCTTCGTTCTTTCAATTCCGTGTGCACTCGGCTACAATCTCTTGAGCGAAGTCCATCCGATTGGTTCCAAAGACATTCTCGATTCCGAAGATTTTATCGTTTCGAATTTCTTGCTCCCGCTCGGTTCTCTTGTATATCTGCTTTTCTGTGTCACCAAATGGGGCTGGGGATTTGACAATTATTTAGCCGAAGCGAATAAAGGCGAAGGCTTAAAAATTCCGCGCTGGTTTAAAAATTATTTCCGTTTTATTTTGCCGATTTTATTCCTCTTTGTTTTCATCAACGGACTTTTATAAAAAATGGAACGTGAATTTTTCAAAACGCGATTGGGATTTTTGCTCGTTTCTGCGGGCTGTGCTGTCGGCATCGGAAATGTTTGGCGCTTTCCATTTCTCGTCGGACAAAACGGTGGCGGATTTTTCGTTCTCTTCTATTTACTTTTCTTGATTCTTATGGGCGCACCTGTGCTTACGATGGAACTCGCCGTCGGACGCGCGTCGCATCGCACGGTCCGCTCTGCATTTAAAATGCTCGAACCGAAAGGAAGTTTTTGGCATTTGCACGGCGTTCTTTGCTTTTTCGGCTGTTTGCTGTTGATGATGTATTATACGACGGTTTCGGGCTGGATGCTTAATTACTTCGGAAAATTTTCGCTCGGAACATTTTCGGAAATTTCGTCGGAACAAGTAAACGGCATTTTTGATGCGATGTTACAAAGTCCGGCAGAAATGATTTTGGGCTTAGGAATTATTGTCTTCTTTGGATTTTTCGTCAACAGTTTCGGTATCCAAAAAGGATTAGAAAAAATTTCCAAGTGGATTATGATTGGACTTTTTTTGCTCATTGTTTTACTCGCACTCAATAGTTTAAGACTTCCCAATGCGATGGAAGGCGTCAAATTTTACCTCTTACCGAATTGGGATAATTTGAAGGAGCAAGGAATCGGAAATGTGTTGACCGCTGCGATGAATCAAGCGTTCTTCACCCTTTCTATCGGCATCGGCTCGATGGAAATTTTCGGTTCGTATATGTCGGATAAATTTAGCATCGGCGGAGAATCGATTCGCATTTGTTCCTTGGATACTCTCGTCGCATTGATGGCTGGATTTATCATTATGCCCGCGTGCTTTGCTTACGGCATCCAACCAGATGCTGGACCGAGTTTGATTTTCCTTTCTCTGCCGCAGGTTTTTGTTCATATGTCGGGCGGACGTTTTTGGGGCTCTGTCTTTTTCTTGTTTATGACATTTGCGAGTTTCTCCACGGTGCTTGCGGTCTTTGAATATTTGATTTCTTATTGCTTAGACGAATTTCATTGGACGCGGAAAAAGACGACGATTTTATGTTTCTTCGCCGTCTTCTTGCTTTCTCTTCCGTGTGCGCTCGGCTATAATATTTTAAGCGATTTATATCCGATAGGAAACCGCGACATTTTGGAATCCGAAGATTTCATTCTTTCGAATATCTTGCTTCCGTTCGGCGCTTTAGTTTTTATACTATTTTGCGTGACCAAATGGGGCTGGGGATTTGATAAATACATCGCCGAAGCGAATAAAGGCAAAGGATTAAAAATTCCGCATTGGTTCAAATATTACTTCCGCTTTGTGCTTCCTATCCTAATTTTTATCGTCTTTATCAACGGACTTCTCTAATTTAAACGAAGAATGGGTGCGAATAATTATATTAAGAGTATGCAGTTTAAGACTTTGATCGTAGATGATGAACCGTTGGCGCGCATGCGAATGCGCAAATTGTTGGAACCGTATTCGGATTTGGTAAGCATCGCTGGCGAAGCGAGCACCGGAGAAGAAGCGGTTGCACAAATTCGTTCGCTGCATCCCGATTTGGTTTTCTTGGACATTCAAATGCCAGATAAAAATGGCTTTGATGTATTGAAAGAAGTCGATTCTGAAGAAGATCCGCTGGTCGTCTTTACAACGGCTTACGATGAATATGCGTTAAAAGCTTTTGCCGAAGATACCGTTGATTATTTGTTAAAGCCGATTGAAGAAGAACGTTTGCAAAAATGCATGGACAAAGTGCGTCGCTTAGGCGCAATCCTCGGCGGCACAGTGGATACCGAAGAAGATATGCAGCGTTTGCTGAATCGCGCTCCAAGCAATCAACCGCAATATCTGCGTCGTATTCAAGCGAAAATTGGCGACCGCACCATTGTGATTCCCATCGAAAATATTTTCCGTTTTCAAAGCGAAGAAAAATATACGACTGTTTATGCGTCGAATGGAAAATTCATCATTAGCACGCCGCTCGTCGATTTAGAAAAACGTTTAGATCCGGCACAATTTGTCCGCGTTCATCGGGCGCATTTAATCGCCATCGATGCGATTACCGAATATCAGCGTTTGCCAAATGGACATTTTTCGATTAAACTCCACGACAAAGACAATTCGGTCATTCCAGTCAGCCGTAATTTTGTGAGCAATTTACACTCCTTGTAAAAAGCAATCTCGTTTCTGCAAAGAAAACGGAATGAATTGCTAAAGAAAAGCGTACTCCATGTGCGCTTTTTCTATTTTTGGGAGCCCTATGCCAAATAGCTTAGAAACAGATAGCAAATTTCTAAAAAAAGGTGTCATTGTAAACATCATCGGCACCATTCTAAAAGTGTGCGGGCCGATGCTCACCTTTGTGCTTGCCCGCGTTTTTGGACCGGCGGAATTTGGCATTTTTGTGTCGGCGCAGACTTTGCTTTTGACGATTTCGCGCTCGGCGACTCTCGGACTGGATAAAGGGCTTTATTGGTATTTGCCGCAGAATAAATTGCAAGGGCGCAAACCTTTTGACGGTGTGATGGAATCGTTCTGGGTTTCTGTCGTCGTGTCGTTTATTTGTTTGGCTGTCATTTTTGTCGGCTCGTTTACGCCGTATATTTCAAAAGAACTTCCGTGGTACGCGCTATCGATTGTCTTCTTTGCCGCGTCCTACGTGTTGAGCAATACTTCGGAAGGAAACCGCAAACCGCAAAATGCCGTTTTCATCAATTCATTTTTTGTCGCCGTTTTATCGCCCGCGACATCGATTGCTTTACATTTTTTGAATGTTCCGCATGCGCTTCCGCTTGGACTTTTGGTCGGTCAAATGGGCGGATTTATTTTGCATTTCATTTTAGTGAAAAAGCAATTCCCGGAAATGCCATTCTTCCCAGGAAAATTTGTTTCGAAAGAACTTTTAAAATATTCTATTCCGCTGGGCTTTAATGAATTTGTTTCTTCATTTTTAATTCGCTCGGGCCTTTGGATGGTGATGCTTTTCTTTGGACCCGAGAAAGCGGGCGCTTACGGAATTATGGTGACGATTTCGAATGCGCTTCAAACGATTCGCGTAGGCTTTACGCCAATTCTTACGCCTGTTGTTGCGGGCATGGAAAAGGAACGTTTGAAAACGGACTTAAAACCGGTTTATAGTTATTGCGTTTTCATGGTGACGTTTATTCAACTTTTGATTGGATTTTTTATCGTGCTTTTCCCGAGTGAAATCATGAGCATCGCAGGAAAAGCGTTTATTATTCAGCCCGAAACTTTGGGAATTCTTTTGCTTGTGCATTTGGTGATGGGATTTGGCGGAATGACTTTAGTCGTGATCAACGGAATCGGAAAAAGTTTATACACCTTAAAAATGAATTCATTTTGTTTAGCGGTTGCGTTAATTTCGGGATATTTTTTAGTGCCCGCATTCGGACTTGTCGGCGCTGCACTTTCGATGCTTTTATACAGCTTAATTGAAATTTTGTGGAACAATGTTTACTTGTGGCGTCTCGGGCTTCGCGTGTATTCGGCAAAGCTCATTTCGCAAGGTTTATGGGTTATCGGACTTATCGTCTTTTACATTTTAATCAATTTGAATTTATTCGCATTTTCGCTTGTCGAAAAATCCGTTTTATATATCGTTATCGTCGCAGGACTTTTAGCTTATTGGAAAGTGATGAGCAAAAAAATGGCTGCCGATAAAAATTCTAATGGGGTTAAAGGCTAATGAAAAAATTAAACACGCACGAATGTCGTGAAATTCAAATGTCTGTCTTGGATGAAATTGACAGACTTTGTAAAGAAAATCATTTGAAGTATAGCCTTGCGTATGGAACTTTACTCGGAGCGATTCGTCATAAAGGCTACATTCCTTGGGACGATGACATCGATATTTTTCTTTTGCGAAGCGATTACGACAAATTGATTTCGCTTTTGAAAAATGCTAGCATTAAAAAAGCCGATTGGCTTACGCTTGCTGACGATACTTGCAGCGATTACTTTTATCCGTTTGCCAAAGTTTACGACAATCGCACGACAGTGAAAATGGAACGCCACAAAGGCGAAATGGGACTTTGGGTCGATATTTTCCCGATGGATAATTTACCGCAAAAGCAATTCTTTGAAAAATTTTTCGTTTACTATTGCAGTTTTTTGCGCGTGATTAGTTTATCGATTACAACGGATTTTGAATCCAAACAATACGATAAATGGACTTTATTTTACAAACGCATTTTCCACACTTTTGCAAAAGTCATCGGCGAAAAAAGATTTTGCCGTTACGTGGAACGCGTTTATCAAAAGTATGCAAATAAGCCTTCGAAAAATGTGGCGACTCTTTTCTTTGATACAAAAACCGACCGCATTTTAGACAAAGAAAAAATTGCAGAAACCGTTTCGTATGCGTTTGAAAATAGACATTACGATGGCGTCAAAAATTACGATTATTATTTGACGGAATTTTACAGCGATTATATGCAGCTGCCGCCTGTCGAAAAACGCTACAATCACGGGCTCGATTGCTATTTAAAAGACGAAAAAATTTAACACTCAACAAAAGGCAAACTATGAATTACTTAGATAGAAACGAATTCAATTTCAAACCTTCCGAAAAAGTTTTGAATGCAATTCGAAATTTTAATCCCGAAGAACTTTGCTTTTACACGCGCATTTACGACGAAGGTAAAAAGAGCATTTTCTCGGTGAAGTTAAGCGCAATCTACAATGTTCCCGAAAGTCAAATTTTATTGGGCTACGGTGGCGAAGATATTTTGAAAAATGCCGTGCATTATTTTTTAATGAAAGGCGATAATAAAACCATCATGATTCCCGAATTTTCGTGGTGGTATTATAATCGCATTGCGGGCGAATGCGGCGGCACTTTTACGATGTATCCGCTTTACGAAAAAGAAGATACCTTTGCTTACGATGTCGATGAAGTGATTAAACTGACCAATCAAAATCATCCGCGGATGTTGCTTTTGGCATCTCCGAATAATCCGACGGGAAATTCTTTAACTCCCGATGAAATTTCTCGCATCATGGAAAACATTCCAAGCGATACAATTGTTTTAATCGATGAGGCTTACGCTTCGTTTATTTGCACCGATACCGCTTACATTGCGCCGCTCGTTGCAAAATATTCGAACTTGATTATTTCGCGCACACTGTCTAAATTCTTCGGGCTTCCGGGTCTTCGCATGGGCTTTGGATTTATCGGAAAAGGTCATGATTCGTTCTTGAGTTACGCCAATAAATATTTGGGCTACAACCGTTTTAGCGAAGCGGTTGCGATGGCTGCAATCGATAGCGAAGATCATTATCGGAAAGTCGCCGATGAAATGCAGTGGGACAGAGACCTTTTCCAAAAAGAACTCGGCGGTCTTCCGGGCTTTAAAATTTACAAGAGCGTTGCCAATTTTATTTTGATTAAATATCCGGTGCGCATTCAGGAAGCGCTCAAAAAAGCGCTCGCCGAACAAGATTACAAAATCAAATTTATGACCGATAAAGGTTTGGAAGATTGCTTGCGCATTACTCTCGGGCGGAAAGAACAAATTCAACTCGTCGTCGATACGATTAAAAGGTGCGCATTATGATTGCTGTCATTTTAGCCGCAGGAATTGCTTCGCGTCTGCGCCCGCTCACAAACGATACGCCAAAGTGCTTGCTCGATGTCAAAGGCAAATCGCTTTTGGAACGTTCGATGAACGCGTTAATCGATGCGGGCATTTCGGAATTTGTGATTGTCACGGGTTATCTCAATCAAAAAATTGAAAATTTCGTAAACGCAAATTACAAACAAATTAACGTTACCTTTATTCATAACGATGTTTACGAATTGACCAATAACATTTATTCTTTGTGGCTTTCGCGCAAAGTCGTCGATGCCAAAGACTTTTTGCTTTTAGATAGCGATCTACTTTACGACCCGCAAATCGTAAAAAATGTCTTGGCGGATAAAAACGAAAATGTGCTCACGCTCATTCGCCATGAACTTGGCGAAGAAGAAATGAAAGTCGTCACCGACGAAAAAGGCGCAATCGTTGAAATCAGTAAAACTTGCGACCCGAAAATGGCTGCGGGCGAAAGTTTAGGCATCGAAAAAATCGGCAAAAATTATTCGAAAGCTTTGTTCATCGAACTTGATAAAATGATGAACCAAGAGCATTTGGAAAATAAATTCTACGAGCTTGCTTTTGAACGCTTGATTCAGCAAGGGCACACTTACAGCGTTTTAGATGCATCAAATTATTTTTCGTGCGAGCTTGATACCGTCGAAGATTTTGAAAATGCGAAAGTGAAAATTCCGCTGCCGTAAAAACGCTGAAAATTTTTGCAAGGAAATGAAACCATGGTGAAGTATCTTTTTGTTCTGACGAGTTCTCCGAAAGATTTTTTCTGCGAACAAACTTTGGTTGCTATCGCATCGTTGCGGGATCACAATCCGAATGCGTTTGTGACTCTTTTGACGGATGACAAAACGGCTGCAACGCTCACGGGGCCGCGGGCTGCATTAAAAGATGCTGTCGATGAATTTAAAGCGCTTACGTTAGATGAAAAGTTTACGCCGATGTTGCGTTCGCGTTATTTGAAAACGGTCATGCGCAATGTCATCGATGGCGATTTTCTTTACATGGATTCGGATATCGCAATCGTCGATGATTTGACAATTCCCGCAGAATGGGCAGGCGGCATTTACGCGGTTCTCGATTTTCACACGAATTTGCACAAGGCAATCAATCGCAAAAAAGTGTTGAACAATGCGAAGCGTCTCGGTTTTTCGCCGATTTTAAATGACGAAATTTTTAACGGAGGCGTGATGTTTGCTGCCGATACGCCGGAATGCCGCAAATTTTTTGAAACGTGGCATGAACTTTGGCTGTATTGCGTGAACAAAAATTTCCCCTACGATATGGCTTCTCTCGCTGAAGCGAATTTCAAATTTCATTATGTGACACGGAAAATGCCCGGCGGTTGGAATTGTCAACTCGCTTACGGCAACCGTTTTCTCCCGACTGCAAAAGTGCTCCACTTCTTCGGTTCTCGCATTATCGATACTTGCGGCCACAAAGTTCCTGAATCGATGAATTTATTTTTGCCGAAAATTTTGCGGAAAGATTTTTACACGAATTTGAAAAATATTCCGGTGAAAGTCGGCGCCGATAAAAAAATCACAATCAACGAATATTACGACGATGTGATTTTACACGCCAAAGAAGAATTTGAATATCAAACGAAAAAAGTGGGAGCCGCTGGCGCTTATATTATTCGCAGTTATGCGTTTGCAAAATCGCTAGCGTGGATTTATAAGAAGGCGCCGTTCCTTACCAAATTGCTTTCGGGAATTGGAAAAATTATTGGGTAATGTTAAAAAGTTTTCGTTCTTGATTTTGCAAAATTTGAATGAAAGAATCTTGCGAAAAATCAAATGGGCGAATGTCGTAATCGATGGCGAGCAAATACGGCGACGCATTATGGAAATTGAATTTGTCAATTTCCGATTGCAGCTCTTGTAAACAATTTTCGATTGCTGAATTTTCTTGGGAAGTTATCAAAATTAAAAATTCATCGCCATCGCAGTGGATGGAATTGCCGCGATCGCCGACTGCGGTTTTTAACATTTGCGCAAAATTTTGAATAAAAGAATTTTGCGGAAAACTCAAATTGATTTTTCGAAAATCGTGAACTGTTAAAAGAATCGCCGTCATTTTGGTGGGACGAATTTTGGCAGAAACGCGTTGCAAAAAATTCAAATAATTGCGATTGTAAAGTCCGGATTCTTGATCGCGGAAAAGTTTTTCGTTCTGTAAACTGACGAGAATTCCCGCAAGAGAAATGGCGAGAGAAACGGAGAGAACAGAATTGCCGTAGAAAAAAGTTTGAACGCTTCCGCCGATAATCGCGGGCAATAAATAAGCCCACAGCGGAAAGGATTTGAAAACGCCGCCGCGCAGGCGCGTGCAAAAATAAAAGATAATCGAATCGATTAAAATGCCGTAATCGATGCAAAGGAAATAATTGTAGAAAGTTTCGCGGTGGTAAAAATTATTATCGTCGAGAGAAAAGGAAAGCGGTTCGATAAAATTGATGCAAAGAAGAAAAATCCCCGAAGCGATGGCGACAAATAAGCAGCCGTTATGTAACTGCGAAAGCGGAGATTTTAAATGCGCCGCCAAAAAACGCAGCCAATAAAAACTTGTGAGCATAATGGAAACATAAAGCCAACTCGTAGAAACGGCGATGAAAATGCGCGCAAATTGTCCGGGATGTCCGATAAATAAATACGAAAGTGGGTCGGCGATGCAGTTAGACAACGAGCAAATCATCAAAATCGTTAAATTTTTATTTTCTTCGGAATTATCTTTAAATCGCCAGCGGCTCGTGAGCAGCAAAAGGCAAATCAAAAGACAACCGAAAAGGTTGACGATAAAAATATTTTCCAAATCAAAATTTGTAGGCATAGAATAAATTCTTAAAAATTCTTTTTTAATATCCAAAAGATAACTAAAAATTACTATTTTTGCGAGCGAATTTCATTTTGAGGGTGAAAAAATGAAGAAAAATTTTTTTACAAAAGTTCTTTTGGTGAATGTTCTGTTTGTGCTGACGCTGAACGGATGGGCACAAGAAACGGAATCGGCTGATTCTCTTGTTGTAAAAGAACCGGCAATCGATAGCCTCGCTTGGATGGAAACGAAAATTCGAAATTCCTGTGCGGGCGTTGAAGAGGAATCGCTTTGCTTGGAATGGATGCGGACGCATTCTGCTCTGCAATGGAAAACTCTCGATTCTTTATTTTGCAAAAATCGCGAATCGATTGATGCGTGCAAATTGTATTTGGATAGCATTCCGCGTGAAAAGCGCGGACCGTATTTGCGCACATTAGAATCCGAAGGACTTTTGAATTTTACGCGCACTGTTGAATCGGATACCGTTTACGAAAAAACGCTGACAACGGGCGAGTGCTTCCGCGATCTCGAAGAAATGACAAATCGCACAATGCGAATGATTGCGGAATCGGATGCGGGCGATTCGATGCATTTTGATTTTGGAAATTGCGCTTTTGATGGAAGCGATTCAGCGAAGCACGATTGCGAAAGTTTGATGAATGCATTTGCGCAAGCGCGAAAAGAAGAATGTGCGACGAGCGTTGTCACGAAAATGGTCCGCGAAAAATTTGAAAAAGTAGAACAAGTTCATTTATTCGATCGGCAAATTGATGCGCTGTGGTCGGGGCTTTGGAATTTAGATTGGTATAAACGCGATACATCGTGGAATCGCGATATGGAATTTTTAGGAAAAATGGGGCTCAGTTATTCCGAAGAATATTTGCGGACGCAAATTCGCGATGCGTTTCAAAATACGAATGATGTGTGGAATTTCCACCTTCTCAATGCGTGTTCCGTTTACCCGACAATCGATGACGGCTACGAAAAAATGCAATATTTCCGCTTATTCGATTGCGATTCGATTTTGAAAAATCATCAGTTGAGTTGCGACGGAAGCGTTCTCGAAAAAGAAGTGCCGCGGACGATGAATGGTCAACAACCGGTAAAAGTCATTTGCGATTTGAAAGAACATCGTTGGCGGGAAATGAATGAAGAAGAACGTCGCTTTGGATTATGTTCTGCGAAAAATTTCGGCGAAGAAAAGAAAACGCCGACGGGAATTTTTATCTGCGATCAAGGTTGGAAAAAATTGACAGAAGCGGACACTTGGGATAGGGATTTTTCCAGTGGATTTGCTGCGGGAAAATTCCGTCCGAAGCGAGAATATTTTCAAGATTCGCGTGATGGAAAAGTTTATCGCATTGTCAAAGTGGGAACGCAAACATGGATGGCGATGAATTTAAATTACGCGACTTTGTGGGGAAGCCGTTGCGGAAACGGAAAAGACATCAACTGCACAGCTTACGGTCGGCTTTACAATCAAGAAGCTGCGCAAAAAGTTTGCCCAGCCGGTTGGCATTTGCCGACTTCTGCCGATTGGGAAAATTTGTATGCTGCTTTGCAAAATCAAGTGCCTGCGAATCAGAAAAATAAATTGATTTCTGCGGGAGGATTTGTGTGGCAGCCGGCACCGAAAAAAGAGGCGATGGTTTATTGGATTCCCGATGTAACTGCCGAAAGAATGACTGCGCGAGTCAAGCAAACGGGAATTTCTTGGGATGCGGAATCGGGAAAATTTCCCTATCATCCAGTACGCTGCGTGCTCGATGAATAGTACATTAAGAATATGCTGAATTTTTTACAAAGTGAATTGTTTCAAAAAGTGCGAAAAGTTTTGCCCGCAGCCTCTTTCTTCGGAGGCTTTACGTGGGATTCCATTACTCTCGGCAAATTGGTGCAGACTTCGGACTTGGCGATACTTCTTTTGTATTATCTCGCTTCTCTCGTTTTCTTAATTCTTCTCGCCGCCGAACCGGGAAAATTTTTAAACCGCAGTTGGAGCGAAGCATGGCAAAATCGTTTTACTTACGCAGTGCAATTTTGCTTTGGCAGTCTTTTTAGCGCGCTCGTCGTCTGCTATTTTAAAAGCAGCGCATCTGTCGGAGCTTTTTTCCTGGTGATTCTTCTCGCAGGATTTTTAGTGGCGAATGAATTTTTGCAAAAAAGTTATGCGATGTTTGGATTTACTCTCGCCCTTTTTCATTTGCTCGGCACGATGTATTTGAATTTTTTAATTCCGCATTTGGTAAATGGCTTAGGATTTTTCTGGTTCTTTTTATCGTCGTTAATTTCGTTTGGAATTTGTGTCGGCGCTTGGAAAATTTCAAAAAAGTCGGCGAAAGTTCTTGTGGCTCCCGCATTGATTTCTTGTCTTTTAGGAATTGCTTTTTTGGGAAATTGGATTCCGCCGGTGCCGCTCGTTTTGAAAGATCAAAATGCGTGCACAGAATTTCAGCGGGATTATTCGTGCAAAGTTGATGAGGTGGGAACGCTAAAAAGTTTATGGATTGCTGCGGGTTTTGCGCCAACGATTACGGCGGCTGCGGACGGTGTTACTTTTGTGAGTTCGGTTTTTGCGCCGGCAAAAGTCGAAGCGCAGTTGGAACATCGTTGGTATTATCTCAATCCGAAAACGGGAAATTTTGAATTGATGAGTCGCATTTCGTCCGAGCGAATGCGCACGCATGGAAGTCGTGAAGAAGGTTTCCGCATTTATACGAAAAAGCGAAATGTGCCTGCGGGAAAATGGCGCGTTGACACGGCTGTTCAAAATGGGGCAGTTATCGGGACGAAAACTTTTTACATTCAAAAATCCGATGGCGAAGTGAAAAAGAAAGTGTGGAAAATCAATTGAGTTGAAATTTCTCATTTTTAATTTTATACATTTAAACTATGGATAAACTCAGCCAAAGCTTAGAAGATTACTTAGAAAAAGTCTTGATGTTGCAACTGTCGAAAGGCAATGCGCGTTTGAAAGATATCGCTGCCGAATTGAAAGTGAAAGCGCCTTCGGCGGTGCGCGCAATGCGAGAATTAAAAGAACTCGGCTATGTTGAGCAAGAGCCTTATGGTTTGGTAACATTAACGGAAGCGGGACACGCCGCGGCCGCTTCGGTTCTCGGCAGACATACTCTTCTCCGCAGCTTTTTTATGCAATTAGGCGTTTCCGCAGAAATTGCCAACGAAGACGCTTGTGCCGTGGAACATGTTCTCTCGGCAGAAACTTTAGACCGCATTGAAAGTTTTGTGCAAAAAAACGCGAAAACGGTGAAAAAAACGGCAAAAACGAAAACTGAGAAGAAATAAACCGAAAAGAAATTGCAGGGTCGCGCTATCGCGCGGTCTTATTTTTTACTAAAAAAGTTAGCTGAATATCACTTTTTAAAGGAATTAGCCTTGACTAATTCCTGTTTTGTTTTAAATTTAGCCTTGTAAAATTAGTTTAGACTAAACAAAATAGTTTAAGCTAAACTAATTATTCGAAGAAAAGATTTCTAGAAAGGAAACCTAACATGAAAAAGACAATCGGAATGATTCTGGCGTCGGCTGCGATGACAGCCCCGCTTTTTGCTCAAGATTCTGCGGCCGAAGTAAAAGACCCGCAATTCTCCGTCGCCGGGGAAGTTGAATTTGAAGGCAATGCCCATTTCAAACAAGTAGATCCGCGTGATGAAGTGAAAAATAATCGCGAAACGAATAAAGCTTTCCACGATTATTCTTCGACTTTTGGACTCGTTTTCTCGGTAAAGTTTAACGAAAAATGGTCTGCGGAAGCGGGAATCAAAGCGGACGACGATAATTCTTCGCCGGGATTTGCTTACGATGGAGCGTTTATTCAATACCAAGTCAATGATAATATCGCATTGAAGGCGGGTGACTTTACCTACTCCGAAGGCGCTTTGCGTTATTACGATTACGATGATCCGGGCGATGCTGCATTCGGCATGACCGAACGCAATATCCGCGGTTTGGAAATTGACGCTTACGGCCTTTTGGTGGGCTTTGGCTGGGGCCGCGACGATGACGATTGCATTGCCGATGAAAATGGCGAAGAATTGGGCTGCACTTCTTACGATGTGCATCTCGCTTATGAACTTGCGCTCGGCAATCACACGATTCGTCCGTTTGTGAACTATCAAAGTTATCAACTGAAAAACGGAAACCGTTTGCGCGCAGGCGTTACTGCAAATCTCGTCTTTGGCGATGCGATGAATGTGCAAGTGGCTTACGGCCTTCTCGCTGATGCACTCAAAGAAGACGAACCGAAAATGAGTCACGCATTTGCTCTCGAACCGGAATTTAACTTCGGAAAACTCACCGTGAAAGGCTCGGCGTTCTATGCTTACAAAGCGGACGAAGAAGATGTGCCGACCGAAATTGAAGTGCCGGAATATATGTTCGCTTATGTCGAACCGATTTTCGCCATCAACGATCAACTTTCTGTTGGCGTGCAAGGGGAATATCACACGATGTCCACCAATAAAGATGACGAACTCGCTCAAGTTTTCGTCGGATCGAAAGCGTATTTGAATCCGACTGAAAATCTTTCGTTAGAAGCATACGTGCGCGCGTGCATCCCTGTGGGCGATGATTACGATAGCGATAGCGGAAGCGATTATGCCGGCCAAGATGATGTTTACTTTGGCGCAGGTGCAAGCGTAGGCTTTACATTCTAAAAATAGGAGGACGATACGATGCCACTTACTTTCTGTACAATCGGACAAAATTTTATTCTCAAAAGACTGAGCGGAGATTCCGCGGTCCGTCAGCACTTAAATGAACTCGGTTTTAGCGTGGGTTCTCCGGTGACTGTGATTTCTAGCCTCGGCGGAAACGTGATTGTCAAAGTGAAAGAGTCACGTATCGCCCTTGATCATAAACTTGCTAGCCGAATTATGGTGTAATTCGATAGCGCAGGAGACAAATATGAAAACTTTAAGAGATGCAAATGTCGGCGAAACTGTAAAAGTTTTGCGCTTAAATGGCGAAGGTGCTTTGAAGCGTCGCCTGATGGATATGGGGTTAACGAGTGGAGTGGAAGTTTACATTCGCAAAGTGGCGCCGCTCGGCGATCCGGTGGAAGTCACTGTTCGCGGTTATGAATTGAGCCTTCGCAAAGATGATGCGGATTGCGTGGAATTAAAGGCATAAGGAGATTTTGAAAAATGGCTATTACCATTGCACTCGCAGGCAATCCGAACTGCGGAAAAACGACGATGTTTAATGCGCTCACCGGCGCAAATCAATATGTGGGAAACTGGCCTGGCGTTACTGTTGAACGCAAAGAAGGTCGCTTAAAGAAAAATAAAGATGTTAAAGTCGCGGATCTTCCGGGCATTTATTCGCTTTCGCCTTATACGCAAGAAGAAGTTGTCTCGCGCGATTATTTGTTAAGTCCTGCGCCCGATTCGATTTTGAATATTGTCGATGCGACAAACATTGAACGCAATCTTTATTTGACGACGCAACTTTTGGAATTAGGAAAACCGACGGTCATTGCGCTCAACATGATGGATGCGCTCAAAAAATCGGGCGCAAAAATTAACGTTCAAAAATTGGCGGACAAATTAGGCGTTGAAATTGTCGAAACGCAAGCGCTTTACGGAAAAGGCATTGCGGAAGCTGCTGCGAAAGCAACGGAAATTGCAAATTCTAAAACAGCACCGAAAATTTCAAAATTTTCGGAAGATGTGGAAAAGGCAATCGCTGATGTCGAAGCGATTCTTCCGACGACGGTTTCTGAAAATTTGAAACGTTGGTTTGCGATTAAATTGATTGAACGCGATCAAAAAGTTACCGCAAAGCTTTTTCTTTCGAAAGAAGATTCCGCTCGCATTGAAGAAATTGTAAAAGCGCTGGAATCTGCCCGCGAAAGCGACAGCGAATCCATCATCACCGATGAACGTTATAATTATATCGCAACGATTTTGGATGGCGTTCTGCAAAAATCTAAAGCGGGTTTAACGACTTCGGATAAAGTGGATCGCATTGTTACGAACCGCATTCTCGGTTTGCCTATTTTCCTTCTCGTAATGTGGGCGGTTTACTATGTCGCTGTTTCCACGGTGGGTTCGATGGGAACCGATTGGGTGAACGATGTTTTGGTCCCGGGAATTCAAGATGCAATTTCAGGATGGCTTGAAAATGCGGGTGCGAGCCCGATTTTAATCGATGCTCTGGTGAATGGCGTAATCGGTGGCGTGGGAGCCGTCGTCGGGTTTGCTCCGCAAATGTTTGTGCTCTTTATTTTGCTTTCCTTTATCGAAGATTGCGGATATATGGTGCGCATCGCATTTGTGATGGACCGCGTTTTCCGTCGCTTTGGTCTTTCGGGCAAAAGCTTTATCCCGCTTTTGATTTCGTCGGGCTGCGGCATCCCGGGTATTATGGCGTCGAAGACGATTGAAAATGATAACGATCGCCGTTTGACGATTATGACGACGACTTGGGTGCCGTGCGGTGCAAAGCTTCCGGTGATTGCGTGCATGGCTGGCGTGATTGCGGCTGCGGGCGGATTCGGTTCTTGGGTTGCTCCGTCGGTTTACTTTATGGGAATCGGTAGCGTTCTTCTCGCAGCGATTATGCTCAAGAAAACGAAATCTTTCCATGGGGAAGCGGCGCCGTTTGTAATGGAACTTCCGCAATATCATTTACCGCAAATTAAAACGGTTTTAATGCATGCGTGGGAACGCACTCGCGGATTTTTAATTAAAGCGGGAACGATTCTTTTCCTCGCTTGCTTGGCGATGTGGTTCCTTTCGAGTTACGGTTGGGAATCGGCAAAGGTCGAAGGCGAAGAAACTGTTGCCGAAGAAACTGTCGCCGCTACAGGAGCGCCTGCAGAAACTGTTGAATCGGTGGTGACGGAAAAGTCTGCGGAAACAGAAGAAGCCGTAGCTGAAACAGCGTCGACAGAATCGGTGGCTGCTCCAGCAGAAACTCCGGCTGAAGAAAAAACGGAAAATGCCTCGGCAGAAAATGCAGAAGCTGCAGAAGGCGAAGGTGGCGAAGAAGAGGAAGCGGCAGCTGCTGAAGGCAACGTCGTCGCGGATACGGAAAACTTGGAATTCGGTTTAGTCGAAAATTCGCAGAACTCGATTCTCGCTCGCGTCGGTAATGTGTTGCGCTACATCTTTATTCCTCTCGGCTTCGGCGGAGAAGAAGGCGGATGGCAAGCGGCTGCGGCATCGCTTTCGGGCTTCTCTGCAAAAGAAGGCATTGTGGGAACGATGGCGGTTCTCGCTGGCGGTAACGATGCGCTTACCGAAGCCGCAGAAGGTGCCGAAGAATTTGATGAAGAAGATGAAGGCTTGAGCGTTTTCGGCAACGCTTTGAAAACTTGGTTCCCGAGCGCTCTCGCTGCATTCTGCTTCTTGCTCTTTAACTTGCTCGATTCTCCTTGCTTAGCGGCAATCGCAACGATGGCGCGCGAACTCAATAATCGCAAATGGTTCTGGTTTGCTCTTGCATTCCAAAACATTTGGGCTTGGGTTCTCACATTCATCGTTTATCAAATCGGAAGTGTTGTTACGGGTGCTCACGGGTTTACAGTTGGAACAGGAATCGCTTGTAGTCTCCTGGCGGGAATTCTGTTCCAATTGTTCCGCCCGGATCCGTATAAAGGCAAAACATTTAAAACGGTGCGTTCGGTGGACGCTATCGCTTCGCAGAAAAATTAAGGAATTCCAATGCTTGCAAATATCTTTGTTCTCGTGATACTTTCCGCTTGGGCGGTTTGGGCAATCGTTTATCTCATCCGCGCGAACCGAGAAGCGGTCATTCATCATCAGCCGCGGTGTGTCGGCTGCTCGCAAAGATGTTCGCATTGCTCGCAATGTCCCCGCTAATTTTTCTTGCAAAATTGCCATAGACGACTCCCTCGGAGCGAAAGCTTCGGGGGAGATTTTTTTATATTTATCACAAATTAACTTTGATGAGAAAAAAATGAAAAAGATTTTTTGGATGATTGCGGCTTTGGGAATGGTGGCGTTTGCGAAAGAATCACCGGTGGATTTTGAAGCGTTGCCGGCGAAGGCGAAGCAGATGATTGCGCAGAATTTTGCGAACGAAAAAGTCGTCTTGGTAAAGAAAGATGCGGACTTTTTATCGCATGATTATGAAGTGATTTTTGAAAGCGGAATGCAAATTGAATTTGAACAGAACGGCGAATGGAACGAAGTAAAATGCCGCGGTTGTCAAGTGCCGAAAGCGATGATTCCGCAGGAAATTCAAAATAAAATTGACGCCCTTTACCAAAATGTATTCGTCGTCAAAATAGAAAAAGAAAAGAATCGTTACGAAGTGAATTTAAGCAATCAAGTAGAATTAAAATTCAATGGAAAAATGAAACTCATCGACATCGATTGAGTTTATCCGAGCGCTACATCGAGCGACATCATAAGCGTAAAGCCCAAGGCGAAAAATAAAGTTCCGATATCGGAATGTTCGCCGGCAGCGGTGCTTGGCACCAATTCTTCGACGACGACATAAATCATAGCGCCAGCGGCAAAGCTTAAAAGATACGGCATCGCAGGGAAAATTAACGAAGCGAGAATGAGCATCACGCTGCCGCAAATCGGTTCAATAATACCCGAAAGCATCCCGTAAACGAATGCTTTTTTTGCAGAAAATCCCGCTGCTTTTAACGGCATCGAAATAATTGCGCCTTCGGGAATATTTTGAATTGCAATGCCTATTGCCAAAATAAATGCACCGCCCGCTGCTCCGGCCGCTAAACCTTCGGGAATGTTGTGCAAAGTCACTGCAAAAAATAACATCGTTGAACGCGTCCAATGCGAAGGCATTCCTTCGGGGCGTTTTGCAAATTGATGCAAATGAGGAATGAGATGATCTAGCAAAAGCAAAAAAAGAATGCCCGCCCAAAATCCGATGACGATAGGAATGAATGCGAATTTTTCATAATCTGCAGATGCGCGGAGCGTCGGAAGAATTAAACTCCAAATCGATGCGGCGATCATCACGCCACCCGCAAATCCTGTAAGCATACGTTCGGCAGAACGATTTAATTTTTCGCGCAAAAAGAAAACGAAACTCGCGCCCAATGGGGTTCCCCAAAAAGGAATTAGCAAACAGAAAATGGATTGCTTCATAAAACAAAATTAGCAAAAACTAACTTTGTTTGATGGAGTAAATTTAGCGTGCGCTAAGAAATAGAGCGATACCGGTCAAAACGATGCAAATGCCACAGGCGATGGAAAGGACAAAGTAAATTCCGCTGGCGTATTTTTCGAAGGCGTGAATGCGCTGAATGCCTTTATCAAGTCCGCGATGCGTACAAATAGCGAGAAGTCCAAAGCTCGCATTGGTAAGAGTCATTCCGATGCAAATGAAAAAAGAACCGAGCAATGCAATTCCTGGAATTCCTTGCAACAGGCAAAAGAAAACGATGAGCGCGACAGCGGGACACGGCACAATTCCGGTGATAAATGCCAACCAAAGAAGCTCTTTCCAAGTTGCTGTTAAATGGGAATCGGCAGTTTTTTGTTTGCGCAAAATTTCGCGGAGAGAAACGAGAATGAGAATGACGCCGGTAATGGCGACGAGTGCATAACTCGCTTTTTCAATATGAACTCGGCTCGTTTCAAAAAGCGGAAAAAGCGTTGCTTTGGCGATGCCGTATAAAATGAAGAGGAGAATGACTGCAGAAAGCGTATGAATTGTCGTGATTAAACTTCCGAGCGCAATGCCTTGTGAAAATTTTCCGCGGCGCGATAAAAAATAACTGACGACAATTGTTTTTCCATGACCGGGACCGAGCGCATGCAAAAGTCCGTAGAGAAGGCAAATCGCTAAAAATGGAATGAGAGTTCCGCTTTCGCCATTTTTCAATTTTTCAATTTTTGCAGAAATCTTTTCGCGGAGAATTTTTTGCGCATCGGTTAATTTTTGAAGAGTTTCTGCGGAGCCGACAAAAAATAAAGTGGAAGAAGTTTTGATTTCTGCGGGATCTTCTGGAACTTTGATCGAATCGCTTTGAAGTGCTTCGGTTTGTTTCGTTGATTTTTTAAAATCAAATTTTTTGTAATTCGCATCGGCAAAGGCGGACACACAAAAAATAACGAGAAATAAAAGAAAAATTTTAATGGGATTTTTTATAGCGCACATAAAGACCTTTTACTGTTTTCGAAAAATTTTGAAATTGCGTCAGTCCTTCTAAGGCGTCCACAAAATAATCCACTTCTAAATTGGACGGCGATTTGACTTGTGCTTTTTCCATATCGATGGTGATGGAAATGTAATTCGATGGATCATTGACGACGAGCACAATCATCGTATAATCCGAAGAGTTTGCTGGAATGTGAAACGCATTTAAAAATTGAATGACCAAACGATTTTCTTTATTCAAGAAAACTTTCAAATTTTGAATTTCTTTGGGTATATAAAATTGCGTGCCGTCACCGATATAATTGAATCGGCTGAACGAAATAAATTCATCGATAGCTTTTTTTTGGAAAAAGGAAAGTTCGCTTTCATCGATTTTTCCGTCGCCATTTTTATCGCCGGTAGCAAACATCGCTTGGCTGTAAATCGGATCAAAAGTCCAACTATTTTGAACGCCGACAAATTCGGTTTCATTAAAAATGACATCGGTTGTTGCATCGATGAAAATGTGCGGATGCGCAAAGGCGATTCCCGCGAGTGCGAAGAGAAGAAAAATGAAACGACTCATCATCTTGAATATAATTCTAGTTTTGTGATTTTTTCAAAGAGAATGAAAATAAAAAAGCGCCGCCGAGGCGACGCTTTTGGGATAATTTCGAAAAATTACTTCTTTGGTTCGATGACTTCGAGACCGCCCATATACGGACGCAATACTTTCGGAATGACGAGCGAACCATCTTTTTGCTGATAGTTGTCGCAGATGCCGACCATAACGCGTGGCGTGGCGAGACCCGAACCATTTAATGTGTGCACATAAACGTTCTTGCCATCGATTTTCGTTTTGATGTTGGCGCGGCGAGCTTGGTAATCTTCGAAGTTGCTGCAAGAGCTGACTTCGAGCCATTTCTGTTCCACAGGCGCATAAACTTCCAAGTCGTAGCATTTGGCTGCGCCGAATCCGAGGTCGCCTTTGCAGAGGCAGAGACGGTGATACGGAAGTTCGAGCTTTTCCAAAAGTTTTTCGCCAAAGCGGGTGAGTTCTTCGTGCATTTCGTAGCTGTTGTCCGGACGCGAGAAGAAGACCATTTCCACTTTGTTGAATTGGTGCAAACGCAAAAGTCCGCGAGTGTCTTTTCCGTAAGAACCCGCTTCGCGACGGAAGCAAGCCGAGTATGCGCAAATGCGTTTCGGCAACTGATCCGCCGGGATGATTTCGTTCGAGTAAAGATTGGTGAGAGGAACTTCGGCCGTCGGGATGAGGAAGAGATCGTCATCCTTGTCGCAGCGATACATATCTTCTTCGAATTTCGGAAGCTGACCGGTGCCACGCATCGTATTGCGGGTCACGAGATACGGCGGCGTAAATTCTTCGAAGCCGTTCGCCATGTGTTCATCGAGGAACCATTGAATGAGAGCGCGTTCCAAGCGGGAACCGAGTCCGCGATAAACGGGGAAGCCGTTGCCCGAAATTTTTGCACCGCGTTCAAAATCAAAAATGCCCAAGCGTTCGCCCAAAGTCTTGTGATCGACTGCGGTGAAATCGCGATTCTTTGAATAGAAATCAAATGGCAGCGGACCGTCTTTTTCGACGACGTTATCGCTTGCGTCTTTTCCTTCGGGAGCTTGCGGCGCAATGTTCGGAACGTGCATCAACATTTCGGTTTGCTTGTAATCGAGTTCCTTCAATTTCTTGTCGAGTTCATCGATTTTGTCGCCGAGTTCACGCATTTCTTTGACGGCTGCGTCTGCGTTTTCGCCTTTCTTTTTCAATTCACCGATTCTTTTGGATTCGGCGTTGCGTTCGCTCTTGAGCTTTTCGACTTCGGAGAGAAGCGGGCGGCGTTCTGTATCTACAGCCAGCACATCTTTCAAACTGACGGTTGTATATTTCTTTTCGGTTTCTGCAATGTAGTAGTCCGGATTTTCACGGATTTTACGAATGTCAAGCATGGTTAGCCTCGTTGAAAATAATACGCATCAAATATAAGAAATTTCTATTTTTCAAACATGCATCAATTTCAAAAAGGTTTTCTTCTCATGTTCTTGGCGGCTGCGCTTTTTTGCGTTTTGGGATGTTACAGCTTTACGGCGAGCACGTTACCGAGTCACATTAAAACGGTGCAAATTCACGAAGTCGATAATAAAACTTTGGATCCTGTCCTCGGCAACACATTAAAAGACAGCGTTGAAAAATTATTCCGTAAAAATGCAGGAAGCGTTCGCCTTGTCAATTCCGATGCCGATGCTGATTTTGAACTAACCCTTTTAAGTTATACGAACAAACCCGAAAATTATACGAGCGCATCCGAAGTAGAAACGTATCGTGTGACGATGAAAGTGAATGTGCGCTTTTACGATAATGTCAAAGAAAAAATGATTTATAAAGGCGACAATCTTTCTGCCGACGGAACTTATGACGTTTTGCAAAACGAAACCGAAGACCGTCACGGACAAGCCCGCGCTATTCAAAAATTGCAAGACTTGATTATTGCAAACGCACTTGCAAAATGGTAAAATCAATTATCCAATTGCATTAACTGCGCAAGTTCTTCGCTGATTTCGCCGTTTTGCAGAAGAATGCTCAAAATTTTTTGCTCAATTTCTGCGGGCGGATTGCGGAGGCATTCGCCGTCTAAATCTTCGATGTCGATGACGCCGTCGCGTTCTAAAACCAAACGTTCTGCGAGGGCTGCGTGAAGAGCGAGCGAAGCTTCGATGTATTTTAATTG
Organism: Hallerella porci; assembly: GCF_003148885.1. Classification (NCBI taxonomy): domain Bacteria; kingdom Pseudomonadati; phylum Fibrobacterota; class Fibrobacteria; order Fibrobacterales; family Fibrobacteraceae; genus Hallerella; species Hallerella porci. The sequence goes on from NZ_QGHD01000009.1 coordinate 74,858, forward strand.
AGTCGGTTCTTTTAACGAAAAATTCAACGCTAATTTTTTATTGAGAACGCGTTCTTCGGGAAAGTCTTCGCTGAATTCATCTTCCGCGCCCATGTTAGCGAGAACCGCTTTCGTTTGTAAAAGCGCTTGAAAAATTTCTTCGCCCGCGAGAGCGTTTTTGACTCCGGTTGCAGTAACGATATAATCGGCCGAAGCGATTTGTTCGGTGACATTTTTCAAATCATCTTTATCGATGAGAGTCACGTGATTGAGTTCTAACGTCGGGATGAAATCATTCTCCGCGTGACGCTTGCTTAAATCGGTTACTGTGAAAACTTGACAGCCGCGTTCAACGCCTTTTAATGCGATGCCGCAGCCGACTTTTCCACTGCCGAAGACGAGTAATTTTTTGTCGGCAAATTCGGTGTAGCCCGCTTGAACGAGTCCGCGGAAAAATCCGTCGCCGGTGCCGAGAGCAGTTTCGATGCGTTTAATAATTCCGTTGTCTGCGATAAAAACAGGCAGCTCTGCTTCTTCGTAATAGGGAATGCCTGTCCGCGTGAGTTCGACAAATCCAATTTTCGGATGGCAAGAGGCAAATTGTCCCGCGCAATCTAAAATCAAATCAAAAAATTCATCCTCTTGTTCCATGTCCAAAACCATTTCGGGCGAAAGAACAGGAATTTCGCTTTCTTGTAAAAGTTCCACAATTTCGGAATCGTAAGGAATCGAAGCATTTTCTACAGCGCGTCCTGCGAAAAGTTCTGCGCCCCCCGCGAGAAGCGCTTCATATTGCAAAAGTGTATTGCGAAAAATCGGAGTGGCCACCAAAATTTTAAGACCGTCAAAGGGACGAGTTTCGTTCCATTCGTCGCAAAGAGCGGCTAAGGCTGGATATTCTTCGGGTCTGTAATGTTTTTGGATAATGTCTTCGAAAAGCATATAGCAAAATTTAATAATTTTTTTTTGGAACATAAAATGCTCCAAAGGAGAAAACTATGAACAATCAGAAAGCGATTTCTGCATTAAATGAATTGAAAATGTATGCGAGTTCGCGCTCGCTCGCCGCCATCAATTATGCGGTTGAAGTCCTCGAAAAATTAGAAGAGGCTGGCATTGAAAAGCCTTTAGAATCCTTAACGCCAAAGGGAAAATAAAATGGAAGAAGTCACAAATACCATCTGGGCTTACGGAACTTTTTGGGCTCTCATTCCGCCGATCGTGGCGATTGGACTTGCTCTCATCACGAAAGAAGTTTATTCTTCTCTTTTTGTGGGAATTGTCGTCGGGGCAGTTTTCCTTTGCCAGGGAAGTGTGCCGATTTTCTTGGATGCGATTTTCAAAAACGGTTTAATCGCCAAAGTTTCGGATCCGTATAATGTCGGCATTTTGCTCTTCCTCGTGATGCTCGGCGCGATGGTCGCGCTGATGAATAAAGCGGGCGGTTCTGCGGCATTTGGAAATTGGGCGAAGACGCATATCAAATCCAAAATCGGTGCGCAAATTGCGACGGTTCTTTTTGGCATTTTGATTTTCATCGATGACTATTTTAATTGCTTAACCGTTGGCAGCGTGATGCGTCCGATTACGGATCGTTTTAAAGTCAGCCATGAAAGACTCGCTTACTTAATCGATTCGACCGCAGCGCCTATCTGCATTATCGCTCCGATTAGTTCTTGGGCCGCAGCCGTTTCGGGCTTTGTCGAAGGCGAAGACGGACTCGCTCTTTTTATTCAGGCGATTCCGTTTAACTTTTACGCATTGCTCACGATTCTTTCTCTTTTCTTAGTGGTCGCGTGGAATGTCAACTTTGGCCCGATGAAAAAGTATGAATCGCTCACCGAATATGTCGATGAAAAATTAGATGCGATGAATCTTTCCGAATGCAAAGGCAAAGTCATCGATCTCGTGCTGCCGATTATTTCGCTCATTATTTTCTGCGTCATCGGCATGATTTACACCGGCGGATTTTTTGCTTCGGGCGATGCGAATAAAAATTTCGTGGATGCCTTTGCTGCAAGCGATGCTTCCGTTGGACTCGCAATCGGTTCTGTCGCTGCGTTCATTTTTACCGTTTGCTTTTATTTATCTCGCCGCGTTTTAAAATTTGCCAAATGCATGGGTTGCCTATCCGACGGTTTTAAAGCGATGGTCGGAGCCATTCTCATTCTTTGCTTAGCGTGGACATTAAAAGGCACAACGGATGCGCTCGGGGCAAAGGAATTTGTCGCGGGTCTTGTAAACGGCGGCGCGAGCAGCTTTATGAATTTTATGCCGGCGATTATCTTCGTCATCGGAGCGTTCCTCGCATTTGCAACGGGAACTTCTTGGGGAACTTTCGGCATTTTAATTCCGATTGTCGTCGCAGCTTTCGGCGGTGTCGATAACAGTTTGATGATTATTTCGATTTCGGCTTGCATGGCGGGTGCTGTCTGCGGCGATCACAGTTCTCCTATTTCGGATACGACGATTATGGCGAGCGCAGGCGCAGAATGTCATCACGTTAATCACGTGAATACGCAGCTTCCGTATGTGCTTTTAGTGGCGGCGGTTTCGTTTATCTCTTACCTTGTCGCAGGATTTACTCGTAGCGCAATTATCTCTTTATTCGTGGGCGCTATTTTAGTGGTCGCATCGCTTTTCTTCCTCAAGAAAAAAAGCAAGGCTTAAAAATTTTGCGAAAGAAAAAAATCGCAGGCGTTTGCCTGCGATTTTTGTATGGAGAAAATTTCCGATTAAGGATTGACGCGAATCGTTTTCATCTGCGTTTGCATACCGTCGCGGGCTTTGACAATATAAGTGCCCGCAGCAAGTTTCTGCAACGAAAGCGAATTCGAGTGTGCGCTCAAAAGCGAATGACCTTGCAAATCGTAAACGTGAATTGTCGGATTTTTTGCGTTTAACAACTGCACCGTATTTGCAGAAATTTGCAAACCAAATTTTGCTGCGCGGATAGAAGTAATCGCTTCCGGACTCGGCGTATCAGCGCATTTGGTGTAGCTCGTCGGATTTGTCGCCAAATAACTCTTCACTAAATTTCCCGAAGTGGAATATTGCAAAGAATTTTTATTGGAGCTACTTGTAAAAGCAGCGGTGCCTTCGCTAATATGCGAAGCGGACCAGTTCGCCCATGAAAGTTTATTTTGATCTGCAAATTTTTGCCACTGCGTATTTTTTTCTTGGTTCGGATCACCACCGCCATCAGCGTTTCCCGTTCCCCATTCGCTTAAGAAAACAGAAAGCCCCGCTTTCATCGCTTTTAAACCGTTTTCGCCTTGGCAACTTCCGCCCCAATCGTAAGTTCCGCTCACGCAGTGAGAATTCGCATAATAGTGCAACGTGTAAGCGTGATTGTTACCCGAGTCGGTCACTTCGTTTCCGATGGCCATTTGCGGATTTTGGTCCCACTTTGGATTGCCAATCAAAATTAAATTGTCGGAATATTTACGAATTTCAGGAATCACCTGGTCTGCGTAATTTTTAATGGTTTCCCAAGAAATATCGGTGGGCTCGTTATAGAGCTCAAAAATCACGTTGTCGTAGCTGCCGTATGCTTGTGCCATTTCGGCAAAGAATTTTTTCGACGATTCCGTTTGCTCATTTGCGTTATGCGAATGCCAGTCGATGATGACATAAATATCTTGCTTGATGGCGGCTTCAACGACTGTTTTTACAAAATTCTTTTGTAATTCGGAATCTTTTTCGTAGCCGACGAGTTTTTTCCCATTGAATTCACCAGACCAATCTTCTGTTCCGGTTGCCATTGCCGCACGAATGATTTGAATATTCATGTCATTTACCATGGACGCGATGCCTTCTTCGCTCCAGTATTCCACGGATTGAGGAAGCAGACTCCAATAAAGGCTCATACCGCGCACTTGCACTTCGGCACCGTCTTTAACACCTTGGCAACCGCCGTAAATGCGGCCTTCACCGGCGGCATTTTTCCCCGACATCAACTGACCGTATTGGCTAACAGGACCCACGCGTGTCGGGGTAATCGTTTGGGCGAATGAATTCGCTGCGCATAACGAAAGCGCAAAGGCTAGAGGTAAAAATTTTGTGTTCATCTCAAATCTCCGTTGAGGTTTAACAGATTTAATATAAGTTAATCTGTGAAAAAATTAAAAGCAAAAATTCAAATTTGTTTTCTTCAGGAAACATGGCAAAAAAATGTATTGGAAAAATTGATTTCGGGAGAAATTGTTGCGGAAATGGAAATTTTTTGAACGGATTAAAAATGAAAATTATGAAAAACGTATTTCTAAAAATTGCAAAACAAATAAAAATGCTAACTTTGCACCGTGAATTATTCGAGTTCGCTTATCCGTTTTGTCCACGAGAAATTGCCGCATCGCGAAAATTTAATCGGGCAAATGCTTCGCTACGCTGTTACCGGCGGGCTTGCTTTTGTCGTGGATTTTGGATTGTTTGCATTTTTCCTTTACGTTGTTCCGCTACATTATCTCATCGCCAATTTAATTGGACTTGCCGGCGGACTTGTCGTCAATTATCTCATCAGCGTTTGTTGGGTTTTTACTGCCTGCAAACGCAATTTTGAAAAGCGTAAAGGAATTGAATTTTTGCTTTTCGTTATCATCGGGCTCATCGGAGTGGGATTAAATCAATTCTTGATTTGGCTCATGATTGGACTTTGGAATTGGATGCCGCTCCTTTCGAAAATGGTCGCAGCGGTGCTTGTGCTTTTATGGAATTTTGGAGGCCGCAAAATTTTGCTCTTCCGAACGAAAAAGGAAACTGTATGAAGACTGCAATTATTATCGGCGCAGGTCCTGCTGGGCTTACCGCTGCATTAGAACTTTTAAAAACGACGGATGTGAAGCCGATTCTTTTTGAAGAAAATGATTTTGTCGGCGGCATCTCGAGAACTGCAGTCTATAAAGGCAACCGCATGGATATCGGCGGGCATCGCTTCTTTAGCAAAAGCGATGTGGTGATGGATTGGTGGACGAATATTTTGCATTTGCAAGGAGCGCCGAGTCGCGACGATTTAGAAATCGGACGCAAGACAAATTTATCGGCGGGCGGTCCGGATCCCGAAAAAGAAGACCGCGTGATGCTTGTGCGTTCTCGCCTTTCTCGCATTTTATATTTGCGAAAATTATTTGATTATCCGGTGAGCTTAAACGGGGCGACGATTAAAAATCTCGGCCTTTGGCGCATGTTCAAAATCGGGATGAGTTATCTCAAAGTTTGCATTCTTCCGAAGCGCAAAGAAGTTTCTCTCGAAGACTTTATGATTAATCGTTTCGGCGTGGAACTTTACCGCACATTCTTCCGCGATTATACCGAAAAAGTTTGGGGAATTCCTTGCAATCAAATCGGAGCGGATTGGGGCGCGCAGCGCATCAAAGGTTTATCGATTACAAAAACCGTCTTGCATGCAGTCAAATCGCTCTTGCCGAAAAAGTCAAATTCAATTCGGCAAAAAGATACCGAAACCAGTTTAATCGGAGAATTTTTATACCCGAAACTAGGCCCTGGCGAACTTTGGGAAACCGTAGCCGACGAAGTGAAAAAACGCGGCGGCGAAATTCATTTGAATGCGAAAGCGTTATCGTTTGAAAAATCAAACGGAAAAATTTCGGCATTGCGTTATAGTGAAGGCGGCGAAGAAAAACGCATCGAAGGCGATTACTTTATGAGCACGATGCCGGTGAAGGATTTAGTCCGCGCACTTCCCGATGTGCCCGCAGAAATTTCTCGCATCGCAAACGGTCTTGTTTACCGCGACTTTATGACGGTCGGACTTCTCCTCGATTCTTTAGACATTAAAAATCCTGCGAAGCCTGGAACGCCAGAAAGCAAACTCAAATTTGTGGCGGACAACTGGATTTATGTGCAAGAAAACGATGTGAAACTCGGGCGCATTCAAGTGTTCAACAACTGGAGTCCGTATTTGGTTTCGGATCCGTCAAAGGTTTGGATTGGACTTGAATATTTCGTGACCGAAGGCGATTCGATGTGGAATATGCCCGATAAAGATTTCATCGATTTTGCGGTTGCAGAACTTGAAAAAATTCACGTGGCAAAAAAATCCGCAGTCAAAGATGCCGTTCTTTTCCGCGTGCCGAAAACTTATCCCGCATACTTTGGCACTTACAAAGAATTCGGAAAAATCCGCGATTATGTGAGCAGCATCGATAATCTTTTCCTCATGGGAAGAAATGGAATGCACAAATACAACAACATGGATCACAGTATGCTTACTGCGATTGAATCGGTCAAGTGCATTCGCGAAGGTTCCTCCGATAAAAGTTCTGTGTGGAATGTAAACACCGAAGAAGAATACCACGAAGGGAAAAAGTAATCGTGCAAAAAATTAAAAGTTGGCGCGTAGAAATTATCTGCGTCCTATTGCTTCTTCTTTGCATTTTCTTCGGAACAAAAATTTCGCCGTCGATTTCGGATGTTAAACTGATTCAAAAAGATTCAGAATCTGCGGAAAGTTTACCGATTAGCGAAGAAGTCGGCGACAATCAAAATTTCCAAGTTTCGATGCATTATTCGCCCGGAATTTTTTCAAAAGCAATTTGGAAAATTACTCCCGACGATTGCTTGAATAAAATCAAAGTCGGTACGCAAATTTTTTACACCGATACGATTCCGGGACATTGCAATTATGTGAACGGTTTTAGTATTTCTTCGGCAGATTTTTTGCGTGAAAAGCAAGAAGAAGAAACGGACCTCACATTCTTCTTGAAAAATAACGGTGGACCTGGTGGCATTTCGATCGCTTTGCAATCGGCGAGCGTTTTTTTCTTCGGTTATTTGACGATTACATTTTTTATTTTCGGCGTTTTGCTTTTTTGTTTATTGCATCGATTTAAAATCCCGACGCCGTTTGCGTTTGCGATTGTAATCGCTACCCTTTTGCATGGAATTTATGCCTTGAATACGCCGCATACAGTGCGTGCGCACGATGTTGAAGGCCATGTGAATTACATCAAATATGTCGCGGAAGAATTAAAAATTCCCGCAGATAATGATTGCTGGACTTGTTATCAGCCGCCGGTTTATTATACGGCGATGGCACCGATTTGGACGATTGCCAATTTTTCTCACATCGATTCGACTAAAGCAATTCAGTGGGCGAGCGTCATCCTGTCCTTCTTACTCATGACTTTTGGCTTTGTTTGTTTCCGCAGTTTTTTAACCGGAAAAATTTTATGGGCAGCGACTTTACTTTGGCTATTTTGTCCGATTGGATTTTTAATTGCGCCGCGAATTGGAAATGATCAATTTTTCTTTGCAGCGCATGCGTTAACGCTGATGGGCGTGATGCTTTATGCGAATAATAAAAGCTCGAAATTTTTACTGCTCGCAGCGATCAGTTGCTGGATTTCTTTTTGGAGTAAATCGACGGGTTCTGTAACGGTTGCCATTTGGTGCATCGGTTTTGTCGTCGGCTATGTGACGCGCGATTCTTGGAAAATGAAAAAGTCCGAATATGCGGCAATCATTATCATGTTATTCCTTTTTGCCGGAATGATTTTACGATTATTCTTTGGAAAAGAAATCGTCGGCAATGCAGAATCATTACATAGTGGATTGGCTATTTCGGCAGCCCCAATCAATTTGCTTGTTTTTGATGTTTTAGACTTTCTAAAAACGACTTATACATCGGCTTGGAATGATGAAGGTGGCAGGCAATTCTTTATCAATTACATGGCGAAGACTTCGCTCTTTGGCGAATTTACTTTGACGAGAACACCGTTTGGAATTTGGTGCGCAACTCTTTTGAATTTGAGCGCTTTTGTACTTGCGATTTATGCGTTCGTCGGATTTTGGAAACACAAATTTTCCAAAGCGACTTTGATTTTAACTGCACAAGGAATTTTATTTTTCGCAGCGATGGCGTTTTTGCGAATAAAAATTCCGTATGCTTGCAGTTCTGATTTTCGCTATGTCATGCCGATGCTTTTATCGTTTATTCCATTTGTTTCGATGGGAATTTTCAAAGAAAATTCTTCGACAAAATGGAAAAATTTAGGCGTTGCGATGACGATAATTTTCTGCGCTTCATCGGTTTTGTTAATGCTTTCCCTTTAATCATTTCTAATTTAAAGTCATGTTTCGACAAAAAATTTTTCGCACGGAACTTTCGAATGGCATTACCGTTCTCACGGATTGGATGCCGCATGCGTATTCGGCGAATGTGGGCGTTTGGATTCCGCGTGGCTCGCGCCATGAAACGAAAGAAATCAACGGGCTCGCGCATTTTTATGAACATTTAGTTTTTAAAGGAACCGAAAAACGTTCGGCTTTTGAAATCGCGCATACGATTGAAGATCGCGGTGGAAATTTAGAAGCTTACACGACGCGGCAAGAGACCGGATTTTACGCACAAGTCATGCGCGAAGATGTGCCGCTCGCCGTCGATGTTATCGCCGACATGTTGATGAATCCGACTTTCGATTCTAAGGAAATGGAAAAAGAACGCAAAGTCATCATCGAAGAAGTGCATAGTTACGACGACATCGCCGAAGAATGTGCGGGCGATCTTTTTAATGCGTTGCATTACAAAGGCTGCGGACTTTCGCTTCCGATTGCGGGAACAGCCAAAACGGTGAAAGGACTTTTGAAAAGCGGCATGCTCGAATACGAGCGGCAAGTGTTAGAAGATTTGCCGTTAACCGTTTGCGCTTCGGGCGCAGTCGATCATGAAAAACTCGTCGAATTAGTAGAGAAAAATTTTGAAAAGAAAAAATCGGCGAAGCATCCGTTTGTCAATTTGTATCGGGCGAATGCAGGGCAGAAAGAAAAATCCAAAGAAGAATTGAGCCAATCCAATCTTTTCTGGGGAACGAGTTTTGACGCTTCGGAAGGAAGTGTCGAATTCTTGCGGGCGCTCGGACTTTTTAATGTCGCCTTTGGCGCAGATATGGGCTCACGCCTTTTCCAAAAAATTCGCGAAGAACGCGGGCTCGCTTACAGCGTTTATTCGATGACAGATGTTTACACGGATGTTTTCGGCTGGGGAATTTCTCTCGCAACGGCTCCGCAAAAAATGGATCTCGCCCTTTCCCTTGCGCAAAAAGAATTGGAAAAATTTTTGAAAAATGGATTTGAAAAAGGCGAACTTGAACGCACAAAAATGAATGTGGTCGGTGGACTTCGCATCGGCGCAGATAATGCGGAAAAACGTTTAATGCGCCTCGCCGATCAAGAATTGCATTTAGGAAAAATTTTCACCATGGCAGAAACGGAAAAGCAGGTCTTAGCATTTGACGAAGAGCGTCTGATGGAACTTTTGCGCAATGCTTTTGAACACGCACCGTTTGCGACGGCGATTGTAAAACCCAAATAAGGAAAATTTTATGCAGAAATTAGCAGGCCCTGTCGGGATTCTCGGATTTGGAATTGAAGGCAAAAGTACTTTAGATTATCTCGTGCGAAACGGCGAAAAAGAAATCGTCGTCATGGACAAAAATCCGGTGACGTTACCCGCGCTTCCGAGCGATGTGAATGTGAAAATTTTCACCGGCGAAAAATATTTGGACGGTTTAAAAGATTCTGTGACCGTCGTGCGTTCGGCGGGAGTTTATCCGCTTTCGAATGAACTCTTCCGTTTTCAAATGAACGGCGGATCTCTCACAAGTCAAATCGAAATTTTCTTGAATGAAACGAAATCGAAATCGGTCGTCGGCGTCACAGGAACTCTCGGCAAAGGCAGCACCGTGAGCATGATTCGTCATGCGTTAAATGCGTGCAAAATTCCTTGCATTATCGGTGGAAATTTTGGAGTTCCCGCGTTGGATTTGTTAAAAGATGATTCGCCCGAACGCATTTCCATTTTGGAACTTTCTTCGTTTCAGTTGATGACTCTTCCGGTTTCGCCGCATGTGGGCGTTGTGCTCCGCGTTTCGACGGAACATTTGGATTGGCACAAATCCGTCGAAGAATATCGCGATGCAAAAGCGAATTTAGTCCGCTGGCAAAAGCGAAAAGATTATTGCGTTTATATTCAAGATGCAGCGCCGTCGGCTGCGATTGCTGCACAGTCGGGCGCACAAAAATTGAGCTATGGCACAAAAGATGCCGATGCGATTTTTTCTTCGGATTCGCTTTCGATTGACGGCTACGAATTAAAACTTTCGGATTGTAAAATCCGCGGCGCTTATCAGTTAGAAAATATGGCGGCAGCACTTCTCGCGGTGAAGGCGCTCGGCGCCGATGTGCCCACCGCTTTGCAAGCGTTAAAATCTTACGAATCGTTACCGTTCCGCATGGAATTTAAAGGCGAAAAAAATGGCATTGAATTTTATAATGATTCGTATGCGACTCGCCCGGATGCGACGATGGCCGCAGTAAAAAGTATGCGTCGTCCGTTTGCTTTAATTCTCGGCGGCTCGGAAAAGAACGCAGACTTTACCGAACTTTCTAAACTTCTCGTTTCGCTTCCGCAATTAAAGAAAATTTCCCTCATCGGCGCCACAGCAGAACGGATGCTCGCCTCGTTGAACGAAGCCAATGCGCAAATTCCGATGCACATTTTCCCCAATTTAGACGAAGCCTTTGCCGATGCGTGCAGCCTTGGCGCGGGTTCCGCCGTTCTCCTTTCCCCTGCCTGCGCAAGTTTCGGACTTTTCAAGAACTATAAAGTCCGCGGGGAAAAGTTTAATGAACTAGTGAGTTTAGTTAGGAATTAGGAAGGAGAGCCCACTTCTTCGAAGTGGGCTGCCCATTTTCTGAAGCAAAATAGGATGTTATTTCTCATTTTTTCTCGTGCAACGCTGCATGAACACTTCAAAAGGGATTTGAACATTCTGTGCAACGCTGCATGAACACTTCAAAAGGGATTTGAACATTCCGCGCAACGCTGCATGGACACTTCAAAAGGGATTTGAACATTCCGTGCAATGCTGCATGAACACTTCAAAAGGGATTTGAACATTCCGTGCAACGCTGCATGAACACTTCAAAAGGGTTTTGAACATCCTTGCAACACTGCATAACCACTTCAAAAGAATTTTGAGCTATTCGCATAGACTCGATGAGGCTTTTCCCGATTTTTTATGCAATCAATTCTTTCGTGAGCAAGTAAAATCAACTCAACAACTCAACCTTTGCACTTTCTCCGCGCGCCATTTCATTTCTCGCTAGCCGAAGGCGGAGCCGTGCGAACTCATTTCTCATTTTAATTATATTTTGCCGCACTATGATGTTTTCACAGCTGACAGACTCTTTGGAATCGACTCTTAAAAACCTGCGAGGACAGGGAACTTTAACCGAAGAAAACGTAGCGGATTCGCTCCGCGAAGTGCGCCGCGCTTTCCTCGAAGCCGACGTAAGCTTTAACGTGACCCGCGATTTTGTGAAAGCGGTCAAAGAAAAAGCGATGGGCAAGGAAGTACTGACTTCGGTGACGCCGGGACAGCAGATTGTGAAAATCATCCACGATGAATTGGTGCAGGTGATGGGCGGCGAAACGAAAGAACTCGCCCTCGCTGGGAAGCCTCCTGTCGGCATTATGATGGTCGGTTTGCAAGGTTCGGGCAAGACGACTTTTGCTGCAAAAATTTCCCTCTACTTGCGCAGTAAGCGGAAGAAGAAACCTCTCCTCGTCGCCGCTGACGTTTACCGCCCCGCAGCTATTAAACAGCTGCAAGTTCTCGGCAAATCGATTGGCATTCCGGTTTACGACGAAGGCGAAGGCAACCCGGTTGAAATCATTCAGCACGGTTACGAATACGCCGAAAAGAATGGTTTCGATGTGGTCATTTACGATACCGCAGGCCGTTTGCAAATCGACGAAAAGTTGATGCAAGAATTGGAAAAAGCCCGCGATGCTGTGCACCCCGAAGAAATTCTCTTCGTCGCCGATGCGATGATCGGTCAAGAAGCGGTAAATGTTGCGCAAACTTTCTTCGAACGATTGAATTTTACAGGCGTTTGCCTTTCGAAAATGGATGGCGATGCCCGCGGCGGTGCGGCGCTTTCGATTAAGAAAATTACAGGCGTTCCCATTTGCTTTATCGGCGTCGGCGAAAAGCCCAACGAAATTGACCTCTTCCATCCGGATAGAATGGCAAGTCGAATTCTCGGCATGGGCGACGTGGTTTCTCTCGTTGAAAAAGCGCAGTCGGTCATCGATGAACGCGACGCCAAAGATTTGAAGAAGAAAATCCTGAATAATACTTTTGACTTGGACGATTTTCTGCGTCAACTGCGCACGATTAAAAAGCTCGGTCGCTTAAAAGATATTTTAGGACTTATTCCAGGACTCAACAAACTCCCGCTCGATAAAATCAACGAAAAAGAAATGGTTTACGTCGAAGCGGTTCTGAGTTCGATGACGCCGAAAGAAAGAAAGCATCCGAATCTCATCAACGGAAGCCGCAAAGCTCGCATTGCAAAAGGTTCGGGAACGGATGCTGCCCGCGTCAATCAAGTTCTTCGCCAATTTGAAGAAATGAAAGAAATGTTCAAGAAAATCGGATCGATTGCGAAAAAGCAAAACGGAGGCAATCCGGTCGGTTCGAATTATACCCCGCCGAAGAAGAAAAAGAAACGTTAAATTTGAAGTGGGTCACATTTCAAAATTCTTTACTCTTTACGGATGCGATTTTCTGAACTAATTTTGGAGGCACTATGAAATCCATGAAACTTTTGGCTCTTGCCGTTTCTCTTTTCACCGCGACTTCTTTTGCAGAAGACGGTATGTTCTCGGACGCTCTTCCCAAAAACTGGAATGCCGACGTGCTCGCTGCAGCTCAGTTTACGCGTCATCATTACAGCAACTGGAATAATGGTGCCGACGGCGGTAACACGAATGTTTGGCTTCTCAAATATGACGCCGATGTGACCGGACATTTCTCGCATTTAGATTGGCGCACCGTCGTGAAACTCGAATGGGGTCAAACCTATATGAAGGGGACGGGAACCCGCAAATCCAGCGATAAAATTTTCATCGAATCGACTGTCGGCGAAAATGATTTCAAGCCGTTTGAACCGTATGCAGGTGTGCGTTTTGAATCGCAATTTGCGAAGAGTTACACTTACACCGATTCGACGAAGACTCCGGTTTCTTGCTTTATGGATCCGGGTTACATTACTCAAATGCTCGGTGTGGCATTCGTCCCGAACGATAACTTTAGACAAAGCTTTGCGTTTGCAAACCGCATGACCGTTTCGGATGGTTACGGTTGGGCAGATGATAAAGACACGAAAAAGATTGAAAAGTTCCGCGATGAACCGGGCTTAGAAAGTGTGACGGAATACAAAATTTCCCTTTCTTCTTTGGCTTCGTTCAAGTCGCGTCTTTGGGCTTTTGTCAATTTCAAAGGCGTTGATGAAATCGACGGCAAGTGGGAAAATAATTTAGATGTGACCATCGCTCCGCTGATTGTTTTGAGCGTCGGCGTGGAAGTCGCTTACGATAAAGACATCGACGAAGATACGCAATACCGCGACGCTGTGACTCTCGGCATTACGTGGAGATGGTTCTAAAGAAAATTCGGAATGAGAAATTCAACGAGGCGCCTTCGGCGCCTTTGTTTTTTTTATTTTTGGGGTGGTAAATTTTTCCTTTTTCACAAGGTAGCGTTATGATTATTCTTCGCGGTTCGCCAGCTCTTTCCGCTTTCCGGATTCAGAAACTTCTTTCCGATTTTCAGCAAGAATCCCTTCCGGTAAAGGGAATTTACGCAGAATTTGTCCACGTGGCAGATCTCGATTCGGAACTTTCTCGTGAAAAGAAAGAAACTCTTGAAAAAATTTTGACTTATGGTCCTTCGTTGGAAGCGAAAAATCCCGAAGGCACTTTGTTCGTCGTCGCTCCGCGTCCGGGAACGATTAGCCCGTGGAGCTCGAAGGCAACGGATATCGCGCACATTTGCGGCCTCGCCGAAGTCAAACGCATTGAACGCGCTATCGCTTATTATATCGATTTTAACGGCGGCGTTACCGAAGAAATTTCGCAAAAAGTCAAAGCGAAAATTCACGACCGCATGACGCAGAAAGTCTTCCAAGCTTTTAATCAGTTGGGAGTTCTCTTCCTTCACGAAGAACCGAAAAAATTGGTGGAAGTTCCGATTCTCACCGAAGGGCGTAGCGCTTTGGTCCGCGCTGACAAAGAAATGGGACTTGCGCTTTCTCCGTCCGAAATGGATTATTTGCTGAGCAGCTTTACCGCGCTCAAACGGAATCCGACCGATGTAGAACTTTACATGTTCGCCGAAATGAATTCCGAACATTGCCGCCACAAAGTGTTTGGCGCCGAATGGACAATCGACGGTGAAAAGAAAGATTTGTCGCTTTTCCAAATGATTAAGAACACTTACAAGTTGCATTCGACCAATATCTTGTCGGCGTATAAAGATAACGCTGCGGTGATGGACGGTGCAGCAAAAGCCGGTCGGTATTACGCAGATCCGAAGACGAATAAATACGATTGGCACGAAGAACCGATTCCGGTTTTGATGAAAGTGGAAACGCATAACCACCCGACGGCGATTTCTCCGTTCCCAGGTGCTGCAACAGGAAGCGGCGGCGAAATTCGCGATGAAGGCGCAACAGGTCGCGGTTCCAAACCGAAGGCTGGTCTCACCGGCTACAGCGTTTCGAATTTGAAAATTCCGGGTTACGAACAGCCGTGGGAAAAGAACTTTGGCAATCCGTCGCGTTTGGCTTCGCCTCTCGATATTATGATCGAAGGTCCTCTCGGTGGCGCTGCGTTTAACAATGAATTTGGTCGTCCGAATATTCTCGGTTACTTCCGTACTTTCGAAGAAGAAGTGCCTTCGACAAAGGGCAAAGAAGTTCGCGGTTATCATAAGCCGATTATGCTCGCTGGCGGTCTCGGCAACATTAAACAAGAATTTATCGCCAAGGGAAGCATTCAACCGGGTGACGCATTGATCGCTCTCGGCGGTCCTGCGATGCTTATCGGTCTCGGCGGCGGTGCCGCAAGTTCTGTCACAAGCGGAAGCGGAAACGAAGATTTGGATTTTGCGAGCGTGCAACGCGGAAACCCCGAAATGCAACGTCGCTGCCAAGAAGTCATCGATCGCTGCTGGGCTTTGGAAAAAGAAAATCCGATTTCGTTCATTCATGACGTCGGCGCAGGTGGACTTTCGAATGCTTTCCCCGAACTCGTCAACGACGGCAATGTCGGCGGTAAATTTGAACTTCGCAAAGTGCCGAACGATGAACCGGGAATGAGCCCGTATGAAATTTGGAGCAATGAATCGCAGGAACGTTATGTGATTGCAGTGCCACAAGACAAGCTCAAAGTCTTTGACGAAATTTGCAAACGCGAACGTTGCCCGTATTCGGTCGTCGGAACAGCTGTCGCTGATAAACATTTGACTTTGACGGATTCGCATTTCAATAATACGCCTGTCGATATGCCGTTGAACGTTCTTCTCGGAAAACCGCCGCGGATGATTCGCGATAATCATTCGGCAAAGCGCCCGCTTCCGTCGGAACCGATTCTCAAAAATCGCAGCGTAAAAGAAATTGCAGAACGCGTTCTCGCAAACCCGAGTGTCGCAGACAAAACATTCCTCATTACGATTGGTGACCGCTCGGTGACCGGAATGATCGCTCGCGATCAGATGGTGGGGCCGTGGCAGGTTCCGGTGGCAGATGTTGCGGTAACGACTGCAACTCTCGATTCTTACGAAGGCGAAGCGATGAGCATCGGCGAACGCGCTCCGGTCGCTTTGATTTCGGCTGCGGCAAGTGCTCGCATGGCTGTCGCAGAATCGCTCACGAATATGGCTGCGGCAAGCGTCGCTGACATGGGCCGCATCAATCTTTCTGCAAACTGGATGGCTTCGCCGAATTACGAAGGCGATGGCGCTGATTTGTATGAAGCGGTAAAAGCAATCGGCATGGAACTTTGCCCCGAACTCGGCATTACGATTCCGGTGGGAAAAGATTCGATGAGCATGAGCACCGTCTGGGAAGACAAAGACGGCAAGCACAATGTGACCGCTCCGATTTCCGTTGTCATCAGCGCATTTGCGCCGGTAGCAGATGCCCGCAAAACATTAACGCCGGTTCTCGAAAAGAAGCCTTCGCGTTTGCTTTTGGTGGACCTTGCCCGCGGCAAGAATCGTATGGGCGCATCGATTGCAGCTCAAGTTTTCTGCGAACTCGGCAATGTTTCTCCGGACGTCGAAAGTGCCAAGGAATTGCGCGCCTTCTTCGAAACGGTGCAGAAACTCAACCGCGAAGGAAAGCTTCTCGCTTACCACGATAAGAGCGATGGCGGTCTCTTTGTTACCGCACTCGAAATGGCATTTGCAGGCCATACCGGCGTTACATTGGATATTTCCAAACTCGCAGGAAGCGATGTCGATGTTCTCTTCAACGAAGAACTCGGCGCAGTGCTTCAAGTGGCAAATGAAAACGTGGATGCGGTGAAGGCTGCATTCGCGGCAGCGGGATTAGCCGATACCGTAAGTGACATCGGAACTTTGAACGATTCGTATCAATTTATCGTCGGCGATTACCGCGAAGATATTTCGAAACTCCGTTCGATTTGGAGCGATACCACGCGTCGCATCGCGGCGCTCCGCGATAATCCGGCTTGCGCCGAAAGCGAATATCAGTTGAAACTCGAACAGAATGACCCGGGCATTACGCCGAAGGTTACATTCGATATGCAGCTGAAGAAAGATTACGCAAGTCGCCCGAAGATGGCAATTCTCCGCGAACAAGGTGTGAATGGCGAAGTTGAAATGGCTGCGGCCTTTGACCGCGCAGGCTTTGAATCTATCGACGTGCACATGACCGATATTTTAAGCGGACGCGTTTCGCTCAAAGATTTCCAAGGTCTTGTCGCTTGCGGTGGCTTTAGCTATGGCGACGTTCTCGGCGCCGGCGAAGGCTGGGCAAAGAGCATTCTCTTTAACGAAAAAGCGCGTCAAGAATTTGAAGAATTCTTCCATCGTAAGAATACATTCACCTTGGGCGTTTGCAACGGCTGCCAGATGGTTTCCAATTTGAAGGATTTGATTCCGGGCGCAGAACATTGGCCGCGTTTTGTGCAAAACCTTTCGGAACGTTTTGAAGCGCGTTTTGTCAGCCTCAAAGTCGAAGAAACGCCGGCAGTTCTTCTCAAAGGAATGGCGGGTTCTGTTCTCCCGATTGCAGTTGCACACGGCGAAGGTCGCGCGGAATTTGCAAGCCGCGAAGCCGCAGAAGCTTGCGTCAAATCGGGCTTGGTCAGCCTCCGCTATGTCGATGGCAATCACGCTTACACGGAACGCTATCCGTTAAATCCGAACGGTTCTCCGTTTGGCATTACCGGCCTCACGAGCAAAGACGGCCGCGCGCTCATCATGATGCCGCATCCGGAACGCGTCTTCCGCACCGTGCAATACAGCTGGCATCCGGCGGATTGGGGCGAAGATGGTCCGTGGATGAAGCTCTTCCGCAATGCCCGCGAATTTGTGGGTTAAGCTCTGCGAAAAAATTCACCAAGCCTCCGAATTTCGGAGGCTTTTTCATTGCTATATTATCGCCACCGCCAGATGTCGTATTTCTGGGGAACCGGGCGAGAACCGCCCACCAAAGGAAAATATCATGTCTCAAATCGAAATCACTTTCCCCGATGGCTCCGTACGTTCCGTAGCATCGGGCACCACCGGCCTCGAAATCGCGAAAGGCATTTCCGAAGGACTCGCCCGTAAAGCTCTTGGCGTCAAATTGGGGAACAAGGTTCTGGACCTTTCCCGTCCGCTGACCGAAAGCGGCACCATCAAAATTATCACGCCGAACAATGACGACCCGGATGCCTTAATGCTCCTGCGCCACAGCTGCAGCCATGTGCTCGCCGAAGCCATCTGCGATTTGTTTCCGGGGACAAAGTTGGCGTATGGCCCCGCCATCGAAAAAGGTTTCTATTACGATTTGATGACGCCGACTCCGATTAAAGAAGAGGATTTCCCGAAAATTGAAAAACGCATGAAGGAAATCATCAAAGAAGATCGTCCGTTTACCCGTTGCGAAGTCAGCGCCGCCGATGGCCTGAAACGCACCGAGGGCGACAAGTACAAGACGGATAACGCGCAGCGCGCACTCGCCCGCGAAGGCAGCGACGGTACGCTCAGTTTCTACGTGACTGGCGAACCGGGCAAGAACTTTGAAGACCTCTGTGCCGGCCCCCACGTGCCTTCTACCGGCAAACTCAAGAATTTCAAGGTGCTCTCGATGTCGGGCGCCTACTGGCATGGCGACCAGAACTCTGACCAGCTGACCCGTGTGTACGGCACCTGCTTTGCCGATAAGGAAGGTCTCGAAACTTACCTGAAGTTCCTGGAAGAAGCCGAAAAGCGCGACCACCGCAAGATCGGCAAGGAAATGGACCTCTACCACATCGAAGACCATTCTCCGGGCATGGTGTTCTGGCACCCGAAGGGCACCAAAATGGTGAACGCCCTGAAGGACTACATCCGCGGTAAGATTGACCGTCGCGGCTACCTGGAAGTCATCACGCCGGAAATCGTGAACAAGACTTTGTGGATCAAGTCCGGCCACGCCGACAAGTACAACGAGAATATGTTCAAGACGCTGGCGGGCGACGTGGAAATGGCCGTGAAGCCCATGAACTGCCCCTGCCACATCCAGATTTTCAACACGGGGCTCCGCAGCTGGCGCGACCTGCCGATGCGCCTTGCCGAATTCGGTAAGTGCCACCGTTACGAACCTGCCGGTACCATGCACGGACTGATGCGTGTGCGCGGCTTTGTGCAGGACGACGCCCACATCTTCTGTACCGAAGACCAGATTGCAAGCGAAGTGGCTGACTTCTGCGCCCTCGTGAAGGAAATCTACCACGACTTCGGTTTCGACGATATCGTGGTGAAGTTCTCCACCCGCCCCGAAAAGCGCGTGGGTTCCGACGAAATCTGGGACAAGGCTGAAGCCGCCCTCGCCGAAGCCACGAAGCTCGCTGGCCTCGACTACATCCTGAACCCGGGCGAAGGCGCCTTCTACGGCCCGAAGCTCGAATTCACGCTGAAGGACAGCCTCGGTCGTGACTGGCAGTGCGGTACGATCCAGGTGGACTTCAACCTTCCGCAGCGTCTCGGTGCCGAGTATGTCGGCAAGGACAACCAGAAGCACATTCCGGTGATGCTGCATCGTGCAGCCGTCGGTTCCATCGAACGCTTCCTCGGCATCCTCATCGAAGAATTCATGGGCGATTTCCCGCTGTGGCTTGCTCCGGTTCAGGCCCGCGTGCTCCCGATTTCCGAGAAGTTCGTTGACTACGCCAAGTCCGTGGAAAAGGAACTCGTGAACGCCGGCGTCCGCGTGGAAGTCGATGAAAGCAACGAGAAACTCGGCTACAAGATTCGCCAGTGCGAACTGCAGAAGGTGCCGTACAAGATTATTGTCGGCGAAAAGGAACAGGCTGAAGGTTTCATCGCTGTCAACAAGAGAAAGGAAGGCGATAAGGGTCAGATGACCGTCGCCCAGTTCCTCGAAATGACCGCTGAAGACAGAAAGGTTGTGCGCTAGTCAATAACCGAAAAACATTCGGAAACGTAGGTTCCTTTGAGCCTACGTTTTTTTATCGTCGGCGACAACCGCCTAAGGCGAGAGCAGCGGACAAACTTGTTTGTCCATTGCCGAGCCGCAGCAGTTTGGAGTGCGAAGCACTCCAAAAGGAACAGGCTGAAGGTCTCATCGCTGTCAACAAGAGAAAGGAAGGCGATAAGGGTCAGACCGTCGCCCAGTTCCTCAAAATGACCGCTGATGACAGAAAAGTCATCCGCTAATCTGGCATTCGTCATTGCTAGCCCCTGAAGGGGCGAAGCAATCCATGAAATTTAAAACGCAGACTCGATTGAGCCTGCGTTTGCTTTTACGATTTCTTAATCATCTTGTCTAAATGGTCTTTAAAATTCTTTTGTATGATTTTTCGAGGATTGCTTATTCCGTCCCCTTGTCTGTATGTTTGTTCTGCTTTTTTCAACAACGAAATAGAATTGCGTATTTTTTTTCTCCAGATCCTTAGATTTTTCTTTTCGTATGACATAAAGAATATAACAGCATTCTTGTTCGGTAAGAGTATTGTCTGTATTTTTTATTAGGTGGAACAATTCTATCATTGGAACTAGTTGATCTAAATCAAGCGAATCTCCGAAAATTTCATCATAATAGTTTGTGAAAAGTTTCCGTTTTTGATTCGTCACTTTTTCTGGATTACCTTGATAGGCGTATATGATTTTTGCTAGAAGTTCCATTGGTATTCTCTTTTCGTATGTGGCGGAGATTTCACCAACATCTCCCGCTTTTCTCACATACAAAATTCCTTTTTGTTTTAAATAATTCTCTATTTGAATTTGTTTATAATCAATAGATTTCAAGTCACTTACTTTAATTGCATTTTGACTGTTTGTATATTCTGCGATCCGGCTTTTCAAAATACAAGCTCCTTCATCATCATCTGATACTTTGAAAATTCGTATCAAAATTTTTGCCGTTCGTAGATTTTTTATTCTTTCCTCATTGGAAGAATCATTCAGATAATCATATATTGAACGAATTGTTTGGCCTCCATTTACAAGTTGGAAACCCTTTAACGAAAATCGATATTTTGTTTTTGCGTTTTGTTCGGAAACATTTAAATCCGTTGTTACAAAAGTTAGTCCATTGTTAAACATAAAGAAGTTTTCCGGTTCTTCTTTTAATGTTTTTTGAATATTTAGATTGAACGAGGTTTCCCCCAAATATCCTCTAACATTGTCGTAAAGTAATGAAATATCTAAAACGGATTTCTTCACTTTTTCATCATCTTCGATATTGTATTCTTTCGCCAAAGAATCATTTCGCCCCATAATGCGAATCACATCAATCAAGCTTAGTTTAACAACATAGGAATTTTCTGTTGAAAGTTCGTTTCTATTACATTTCAAAAAATCACCTGTTCTTACAATAAAAGAACATTCTTTTTCTTTAGACTCTATCCATAAAACTGTGTCATTCACCACCAAGCATCATTTGAAAAATGATGTAAATTGAGGAACTATGATGACACACGAAGAATATAAAGAGATGATCAAAAAAGCAGCATCTCAGTTCAAAACAGGAAAGCCAATTTTTGGCAAAGACGGAGCAT
>NZ_QGHD01000010.1:0-5119 GCF_003148885.1 Hallerella porci
GCGTTTTCCTGAAACTGCTCCACGACGGACTCGTCCGATACGTTGCGGATGTGCTTCAGGATGATGAGCCCGGTCATGAGACGGATCGGCTTGTTCGGCGCACCCATTTTGTCGTCAAACCGTTTCGAAAACTCGGTCTCGAACTTGTTCCAGTCAATCTTGTTCGCGAGAACGTAGAGGGAATGCTTGTGGTTCAACTGCTCCTCAAGGGAACAGAAAAGGCTTGTCTGTGCGTGGGATTTTGGCGGTCTGTACATAAAAAATTGCAAGGTTTTCAATCATATTTTAGAAAACCTTGCAATATTTTCACAGGGTAGAAATCAGTTTTTCCCAATAGTTATGCGGGCTGGGCGGGATTTTAAGGGACGACTATTTAAATTTACAAACTTTATAAAATAATTCGCTAGCAATATCAGCTGTTCGCGAATCAATATCTTCATCCATCCAATCAGACTTATTTTGGGCTTCTTTGCAAAATTCTTTAACAGTTATAAAATTTGATTTTGCATAAGCCTTTATTTTTACTGGCAACGGTTTATTACCTATATCAGAATTTAATTGAACATCTAAAGGCAGTAAATTTCCCAACCATCCTTCTTTTTCACACGGAGAGCTTTGTGAATGAATATGTTCAAGAGATGATATAAGAATATCAAGTTCCTTTGTTTTTATTTTAAAACGTTCTAACTTTGCAAAGATATATTGGATTAAAGGCTTATCTTTCGTTTCGTCATCCGTAAACCTTAATTTGCAAATATTATCTCTAAAAGTCTCGTATGGAGGGATTTTTTCTTTCATCTCTTTAATGAAATTCTTTAGAATACGAGGGATATCGTGTTTTGTCGCACCTTGTAATTGCAACGAATATTTCGAATATTTAATTTCCAATCCAGACGGTCTAGAAGAGCAAATTGCAGAAAAGACAAAATGGAAATTCTCCAGGAAAAGAAGCGTATCCGTAAGAGTTTTTATGGTTATCATCTTTTTCTGATAAAGACCTATGAGCGAAAGTATTAAAGTTCTTACCTGCGTTACATGGAATATAGCAAAAGCAGAAAGAGCATAATAAATCGGCACAGTTTCAGCTCTTTTCCAATCTTCTAATTTAGGCGTAATTATTTTTTTATATATATCAGACGCTTTAACCAAATTATCTAAAAATTGATTGTAATCTTGCTCTGCAATTCTTTCTATAAAGTCTTGGTACAATTTTTTCTTATTTGTAAAATGATAATTTGCCAACCAGAAATGACGATAAAAAGTTTCTACATCTTCATCTGTTCCAACATTCTCCTTAATTTTTTTCCATTTCTCCGAAGCTTTATCTATAGGAGCATCTTCTGTCAACTCTTTAAAAAGAATATTCTTTATTAATTCAACGGCGTTTAACGGCTGTCCCTTTGCATTTAAAACTTCAAATATCATATAAGCATCGTTTATAGATTTCACAGCAACATAAACAACAACGCAACTTAACAACTGATCTCGAACCGCTTTAAGAGCATCTAGATAATCAAATTTTTGTTCAAATTTGTCCTTAAATTCTTTTAAGAGTACTTTCTGAGACAAATTCTGAAAAAAATAATCATAAGCACCAAGCAATCTTTTCTCTTCCGTTGATTTGGGTGTATATGAAGTATTTTTTTCTTGACTTTGAATTCTCATTTGGAAAAAAGGCTTCGGGCTTTCAGTTCGTAAAAGCGTTATTTTTTTTCCATCATCATCACTGGTAACAATATACTCATAGATTTTATTCGCAAGTCCTTCTTCTTTTGCATTTTTGAAGGTGTCATATAAAGCAGACAACAAGATAGTTATTGCGGTTAACCGCTGTTGTCCATCAACAACATATCTTTCTTTTTCTGATTGATTCTGAACATCGTCAATTAAAACTACATTTCCCAAAAAATATTCAGACGGACTTAACTTTCCGTCTTTCACTTCTATGTATGAAATAATATCTTCCCAAAAAGTAGAAAGCGCATCATCTTTTTCCCAAACAAATTCTCTCTGAAACCTAGGAACAACTATTTCTTTTTTTGTAGAGAAAATTTCTCTTATCGTCTGACTTCTCGCTGTAAATTCCATACCATCCTACCTAAAAATTTCCTTCATAATTTCATTTTCCATGTCACTAATACAGTAAACGTGCTCTAACACATCAAACGTTTCTTCCAAATTATTCCTAGCAGAAGCCCAACCGAAGCCATCCGTAAACCACACGAATTCAAAATCAGGAATAGTTTTGGCTTCATTTGCTATGGTTTTGTAGCTTCTTGCAGTTTCATTCAGTTTTGACCCACCACTGCCATAGAAATTTGTTTCAATGGCATAAATTTTCTTTTCCGTTTTGACCACATAATCAAAGCGTTTTTCCATTTTCCCTTGGTTGGAAATTGCAGAAAGATCGACATTCCACTTTTTTGCAATATCCGAAATATACATTTCCTTGAAATAGTTTTTGTCTTTTACAAAGCCCGCTTTTTTAATATACAATTCAACCAAGTCTTCCATCAAATGTCCACCACGATTTTTACGTCCATTTGAATCAAGCCCAGTTTCTACACCAGTCACATAATCAACAAGATTGCTTATTAGATGATTCTGCATAAGGTCAAACAATCCTGACTTATCCATAAACCTCGAATAAACAGGAATATCATGCATCATCCCATTAAAAGCATATACGAACATTCCGTTCTCATCGCTTATTGATATTTCAGTACTTCTAACAGCCAATAGAACGGGAATACACTTTACAACACTTGGATACTTCGCAAGAATAGACTCAAATTCTTGTTTGATGTTCTTAGAACCTATAAGCGAATTCAAAATATTCAGCTCTATTTTTATAGCATCAACATTGCTGAATATTTTAGGAAAATCGGCATAATAAGAGAATGTCGCTATACTGGGCCTAAAGGTTCTAAACCAATCAATAAAATTTCTTTTAGCCATAGATTGTCCTAAAAAGTTGATGCTACATTACTTATCAAAAGTTCATTTATCGCCCCACGTTTTTTCGCATTAGAATTAATCATTCTTGAAGCGGAAACTCGCTTGATCGAAAATTTCTTGTATAATCGGTCAAAGAAATTATCATTTTCACAAACATTCTTTGGATCAGAATTACTCGTAACAACGATCGCTCTTCTTTCAGAGATTTCTTCAATGAATTGAGCAAGTTCGATTTGTTCTTTATCTCCAAAGCCGTTTTCGTTATATGATGTAAACGCTGCGGTCTCAGTAAGAGGACGATACGGAGGATCAATATAAACAAATGTTTTTGAGTCAATGAAATTCTTGCATTGGGCGT
This sequence comes from Hallerella porci, assembly GCF_003148885.1. NCBI lineage: Bacteria > Pseudomonadati > Fibrobacterota > Fibrobacteria > Fibrobacterales > Fibrobacteraceae > Hallerella > Hallerella porci. The sequence continues at coordinate 3,317 of NZ_QGHD01000010.1, forward strand.
AGTTGCCAACAGACATCTTTACATTTTGTAACAGTTCTGAGCAAACTTTCAAATTTTCAACATCGCAAAGAAGTGGTTTCTTTGCATTGTTAAAAGGTACATTAAATAAGCCTTTTGAGTTTACTCGGAAAAGTCCATTGAAACAGGTTTTGTTCAAGAAAATGAAAAGAACTGCTTTTTCAAGATTATCTTTTTTGTTGCCATTCACCTTTAGCGAATTGAAACGTTCCCTTTTTTCAAGAAAAAGGCTTTTATTTTCTTCATGAGATGAATTCCAATACCTTTCTTGCAGGTCTGCAAGAATATCTATCAAATCACCACAATTCGTCTTTATCTGACAATAAGTGTTTATGAGTTCACCATTGATATCGTTGATGAGAACGTCTTTTGGTCCCAAACGAGAAAGGACATCAAAAAGGACGGCGCCTCCTCCTACAAATGGCTCGCAATACTTCTCTGTTTGAGCTGGATATAACTTGCGAATTTCGTCCAAGAGTTGCGTCTTGCCGCCAACCCACTTGATGAATGGTTTTGCTGTAATCATAATCTAAAAATACATAAAATAAATGTCAGTAAAATGACAAATTGAGACAATTTGTTCTTTCCTGCGTTCGCGTTAGGGATAGTGACCCCTTGGGGCGGCGCTGTGGCGCCGTTGCAAGAGCCGCGCAGGCGTGCCGCAGGTGCGCACGGGTGGCCTTGCAATATAGCCCGCCCCACACGATAGTGCGGGGAACGCCCATAACAAGCAGCAGATATCGCGGCTACCAGGAAGTGATTACGCCGGACAGCGATGCAAGGCGAGAGCAGCGGACAAACTCGTTTGTCCATTGCCGAGCCGAAGAGCTGGGATGCTTGCATCCCAATCGTGACTACCGCCCAAGGCGAGTGCTGCGGGCAAACTCGTTTGCCCATAGCCGAGCCGATGCGAGAGGCGACGAAGTCGCCACAAGACGTTGTGGATCAAGTCCGGCCACGCCGACAAGTACAACGAGAACATGTTCAAGACGCTCGCTGGCGACATGGAAATGGCCGTGAAGCCGATGAACTGCCCCTGCCACATCCAGATTTTCAACACGGGTCTCCGCAGCTGGCGCGACCTGCCGATGCGCCTTGCCGAATTCGGTAAGTGCCACCGTTACGAACCTGCCGGTACGATGCACGGCCTGATGCGCGTGCGCGGCTTTGTGCAGGACGATGCCCACATCTTCTGTACCGAAGACCAGATTGCAAGCGAAGTGGCCGATTTCTGCGCCCTCGTGAAGGAAATCTACCACGACTTTGGTTTTGACGATATCGTGGTGAAGTTCTCCACCCGCCCGGAGTAGCGCACAAGCCGAATGCAGCGAAAACAAACTCGTTTGTTTTCATTGCTGAGGCGAAGCGCAGACGCCAAAGGCGTCCAAAGCGCGTGGGTTCCGACGAAATTTGGGACAAGGCTGAAGCCGCCCTCGCCGAAGCCACCAAGCTCGCCGGCCTCGACTACATTTTGAACCCGGGCGAAGGCGCCTTCTACGGCCCGAAGAGTGTGCAAAACGAGTGTCGCAGAAAAATGCTTGCATTTTTCTATGACCGAGTGCAGCCACGGACGCCATCGGCGTCAACCTTGAATTCACCCTGAAGGACTCCCTCGGTCGTGACTGGCAGTGCGGTACCATCCAGGTGGACTTCAACTTGCCGCAGCGTCTGGGCGCCGAATATGTCGGCAAGGACAACCAGTAATGCGCAAGGCGAATCCAGCAAAAATACGCTTGCGTATTTTTATTGGTGAGCCGCAGCCATAGACGCCAAAGGCGTCAAAAG
>NZ_QGHD01000010.1:5218-81933 GCF_003148885.1 Hallerella porci
AAGGACAACCAGTAATGCGCAAGGCGAATCCAGCAAAAATACGCTTGCGTATTTTTATTGGTGAGCCGCAGCCATAGACGCCAAAGGCGTCAAAAGCACATTCCGGTGATGCTGCACCGCGCCGCCGTGGGTTCCATCGAACGCTTCCTCTGTATTTTGATTGAAGACAGATGACAAGTCGAGTGTCGCGGTCAAACTTGTTTGACCATGACCGAGCGCAGAGAGTTTCTGTAATCTTGTTCACCACTTCGCACTTCACGCCGGCCTTCTCGTAGAACTTGGCGGTGCCTTCGGTAACGTAAATCTTGAAGCCGAGCTTCTGGAAAACGCCGCAAGCCGAATGTCGCGACAGGCCGCTTGCGGACTGGCATGACCGAGACGCATCATCTGGGGCGAAGCCCAATTCATGGGCGATTTCCCGCTGTGGCTCGCTCCGGTTCAGGCCCGCGTGCTCCCGATTTCTGAAAAGTTCGTTGACTACGCTAAGAAGGTCGAGAAGGAACTCGTGAACGCCGGCGTCCGCGTGGAAGTCGACGAATCCAACGAAAAGCTCGGCTACAAGATCCGCCAGTGCGAACTCCAGAAGGTGCCGTACAAGATTATTGTAGGCGAAAAGGAACAGGCTGAAGGCGTTATCGCAGTCAACAAGAGAAAGGAAGGCGATAAGGGTCAAATGACCGTCGCCCAGTTCTTGGAAATGACTGCTGACGACCGCAAGGTTGTTCGCTAATCGCCAAGCCCTTGTCATTGCGAGGGGCGAGCAGCCCCGAAGCAATCTCTGAAAATTTCAAACATCCGTCTTATTAGGCGGATGTTTTTTAAAGGGGAAAGCGTGGGACTATAGTCCCAACTGCTCGGCTCGATCATGCCAGCCCGCTAGCGGTCTGTCGCGATGCTCGCCTTATGCAGTTGTCCCCTGATTCGCACTTCGTTGCTCTCCACCCTTTCTAGCGGATGTACAGTCGCCGCACCCGCAAAGCCATGCAAGGCGAGTGCCGCAGCCATGCTTGCATGGCTATGGCCGAGCCGCAGGGGTTTCTGTAACGCCCGGGCTTACCCCGCCCTCCCGCCCAAAACAGAAGGCCATTGCTTTATCAGCAATGGCCTTCTGAAAAATATGTCCAACGTTTAAATTTCGAACAGTTTCATTTCCTGCTCTGTGAGCGGACGTCCCAAACTGTTTGAATAGGCAATTGCTTCATGCAAACGGAAATGTCGTTCTGTCGGAGATGGTTCAGTCAAACGACCGTCAGAAAAGTCTTCTCCGAAGCGGTCGAAATTTTCTCGCAGCGTATTACTCTTGCGTGAAGCAACGACGGGTTCGAGTTCTGCTACAATCATATTATGCCTCCTCGGGAAAATAGGTTTGAATTAGTTTCAATGCTCCATAACTGTCTATGTACATTTTTTGAGAATCGATGTTTCGCGCACCTAAAGTTTCACGATAATGTTCTACAAGATTCGTTTTTGCGGTAAATTGGATATAGCCCTCATTGCCGACATCCCAGCTTAACTTGCAAGCTATTGCAAAGAGATGAGCTCCTACGCCCTTGTATTTTCCTAAATGCCCGATATTCTCCGGAGCAGCTTCTACAATATCTACATGTGTATAAAATTGATCGCGGATATGCTTCAGTGCTATCATACCTTGCACTTGAGTGTCATCCTTCAACAACAACTCATAAACCTCATAATCGTGCTGATGTGGTATGCTCCAATCGAATTTCCACCCCTTTCGTTGTAGTGCTACGGCGTCTTTCTTTGAAATAGTTTTTAACACTAGCCGAAACTCGGTGTCGAGTTGCTCTCCAGTTTCTCGACACACTAGGCAGTTCGTAAGGGAATCTATTTGGATGTCAATTTCCATTGGGTCGTGTTATCCTTATCAGTGTAAATATACCTTTTTCGCACCTCAAAGGCAAGTTTTAGGGCGGTTCATTCCAAGTTGGAATAGCCCGTTTGCTTTACAAAATGGCACAAATTCGCCATTTTCTTCACAAAAGCGCTCTCTTTTGTTTGTTAAAGTTCAATACACTTATTTCTAGGAAACCAAAAATCATGTCCACCCCTGGGGTAATGCCTTGATAACTATAGCGGCCATTTCCTGGAGACCAGCCATTACGCGATTGACATTTAAAGTTATATGCATTCGCCAAAGATGAACAAAGGCAAATAATTAGTAAAGCCAATACTATTTTAGGTAAATAAAATTTTGCATGAATTTTCCATCTTACTGACAATCGTCCGGTCCGTTGGCAAAGTCCAATGCTCTTTTCCCGTTTTTACTCATACAGAAACCGAGATTGACACCTCCAATATATTTGATAGAACCGTTTTGTCTGTAAATCTTGAAGGGAGTTTCTCCGTTGTTTCCTATGGAAGCTAATACGCCAATTTTCATCATAGCGTCTTTTCTAGAACCGAAAATTCTAATTGCGTCAGCCGTGAAATTCAGAAAATCAACTTTATCAAGGGGTTTTTGTAATTTTGTTTCTGCGAACAGCACCTTTGCTAGCTCGCTTTCTTGATATTCGCATTCCGAATAGAAAATTCCGAAAGTCCCATAATACGAAAAATCCATATAGCCGTTATCTTCATCCCCCCAACGAGTTTCCTTTGTTCGGAATACTTGATGCTTACAACAATATTGGTCTAAAGCATAAGTTGCATAATGAATCCCGTTTTTGGAAAATTCTTTGGCATCCTTATTTTCTGATATTCTGAATTTTTCAAAGCAAGTAGTTCCTTCTTCGGGCTTTTCTTCGCCATTGTCATATTCAGGCCAGTTTTTGCTTACAAAAACGAATTCGTCCCCAAAAGAAAAACAACGGGTGTTGTAGATTTGATACTCTTCGGTGTTATCACAAATGGGATTGTCTGCAAATGCAACACTGACTATCACGCACAAAAAAAGATAGACGAAATTTTGATGCATCAGTAGTCCTTTATACAACGAACAGATACGCCTTGATATTCCTCAACAGTGTTATCTCGAACAACGTTCGTATATTGTCCTGGAAAATAATACCCCACATTACTAGAGGATGTTCTAAAAATTGCCCATTGGCCTTTATAACTAAACTCCCATCTATCCCTGCCATCTTGATACATAATACCATCGTAACGATTGTAAGAACCTGCTAATAAAATATTAAACTTGTAACGATCATCTCCCGCATAATATTTTGAACGTAATACATAGCCCGCAGTTTGTAGTCCGCCAACATAAGCAAATAGAGTTTCCCATTCTGATTCAGATGGAAGATGCCATCCAGATGGGCAGGCGTCCATTGCCGTGTAGTATGTGTAAAGCCGTCCATATTTTTTACAATTTCGATATTCGTTGTCGTAGCACCAGCTCCCATATCCGTTATCAACCGCATAATTCAGATTCTGCGCCATCCATACTTGGTTGCCAATTTTTACGGTCTTATAAATTTGACCATCTCTTTTATCCTTAAATGAACCTGCTGTAGATAAAACCGCAAAGCAAAGTATCAGTATCCCTATTTTCATCATAAAAATATCTTCCCTATTTACGATTTTTCTTTCTAGCAGACGAATTAAGGAAATCACGCAAGTAATTTCCAAACTCGGTATATTCAACTTGGTCGCAATATCCGGTGCTTGTAGTAGTCTTACAACTTACAACATTTCCACCATTATATACAATTTGTCCGTAATAACGAAATTCACCCAAAGCGTAATAGAATTTTGTCATCATAACATAGCCGTCAATTTCAACAATCAAATTGCCTTCTTGTCCAAATTGTCGCTCGTAATAACGAGCATAATTATCATTACCATTGTAAAAGTAAACATCTTGTTGAACATTTTTCAAAGTTTCACAAGATATCTTTTTGACGCGAGTACCTGAATCATAGCTTGTTCTGCGCGTTTGGAAATAGCACTGTTCAGCCAATGCCGAAGAATACAAAGCAAGAAGCATTGCTACAATAACTTTTTTCATACATCATCCCTTTCCGCCGAAGGCGGCTTACGAGAAGAACTCTCGTTCGGTAGCCTGCAACTATAGGTCGCTTCGTCACTTGCGTTTCTCACAATGACATTGCAACTTATTCGCACAATTTTTTGGAAACAAAAAAGGTGCGAAGTCGCAGGCTTACGTATTGAAGGCTCTGGTAACCCGTTAGCGATAAGCAACAGACGACCCGCACCACATGGGTGCGAGTAACGCCTTGCTCCTTGCTAACTTCAAGTTTACCAGACTTTTCAATACAGGAACAAGATTCTACTCTAAAATCATTATGTCTCCATAAATATAGCATCGTCTGCTCTACTTATTCAAAAACAAAAATGAATTTAGGCCGTCTGTCGCCAATTTTGGTCGCTTGCTAGGCGACTTCTATGTATTAGTAGGCTTTTACCCCATCGAAAAGCCGCATTTCCCGAGTAAAATTTCTTTTACTGCTCAAACAAGCATCTAGACTTGACTTCTGAGCTAAAATATTCTATACTCCCCATAGCGGTTGCACCAACATGGCATAGCAATGCAAACAAGCCGAGCATGAGTCTCAACAATTATGCAATCAATTAGCCGCAGAAGAAGGTGTAATCGAATTCCCCAAAACATTTTTCAAGGAGACTCCTATGCCTCAATATAATCATCTAAGAGAAATCTATCCTTTGGATTTTACTTTCTCCACAAACCAGGAAATACCCATTGACGGAGATACCTTTTTCAACCTATCAGAAGAAGAAAAGAAGAATATCGCACGCCTAATAGACCGGCAAAACAAGTTGTTTGATGAAAATGCTTTAACAAATTCGCCTTTACCCATTCCATTTAAAAAGCGGAACCCCTTTCTAAAATTTGATTCGCCAGACAAGGCTGCGCTAAATTGGGTATATCTTTTCAATGACGAGTCAAAAAGACGAAACCGCGAAGCAGCAACATTTATATTTGAAGACAAAAATGGAGAATATTACGCACAAAACTCCCCGGCATGGTTTGATTTAGACAGTTTCGACATTCCCACATTAAACAGAATTGCGGAAAGAGAAAGGAACTTTGACAAAGTTGTCGGCGTTGCACACACTCATGGCGCATACGACCCGAATTACGACAGCGAGAACTTTTCAAACGAATTTGATTTTGAAACCGGGATACCTTACGGAGACATTCCTTTTGCAAACGAATACAACATTCCCTTATATCTAGGAACCCCGAACGATACATTTCGTGTTTTCGTTCCAGGAGAAGGGGAAGACAAACTTTATATGGGAGACTTGAAATGAAAGCAAACAACATTTTATCCCTTTTAGTTTCTTTCGCTCTTTTTTCAGTTTACGGTTGCAACGAGAGCGAGACTAGCAAGCCACCGACCACAAAGGTTTCTGTTGTAGAAGCGGAAAAGACGATATCCTTCGCACCAAAAAATGATTTTTTGAGCGTGGTGGATTCTTCTGCAGAAATCTTCATGGATGCAAATCCCAAAAGAAACCATCCTGAAGGAAACAGGATTATTCTTAATAACGAACAGAAAACAGAGTTATCTAAGCAATTGGCAAATCTTAAAAAAACAGAAAAAAAGATATCATCCGAGACTCCCGTGGCAGGTCTACCTATAGATTTCTTTATATGTGCAATCCATTTTAGCAACAAGAACGGCACTATAACCACATTAAATTATTATTCACCAGGACGGATAGAGTCTCCTGACGGAGCCATCTGGCAATCCTCAATTCCACAGGATTTTGATAATTTTATAAAATCACTGAAATTTCGCTTTCCAATGTTAGGCCCAAACAAATATGCGGGAGATCCGTGATAAAAGCCTATGACTTGCCTTTTAGACCTGAAAAAAGTCTATATTTAGGGTATGGCATTAGCAATTCGTCCATTACCTGTCTTGGAAAACGTAGCAGCTGACCGCTTCGTTAAAAAAGCGAACCGGACGCTGAAAGCGAACAGAAAACTTGACCTGTCCAAAAAGGCCAAGGCGACCCTCTCTATTCTCAAAACAGCGAAGATTTAGCCAAATGAATTATCTTTCGACCAACTGCAGGTTGATAAAGGCTAATTCACAACTATCCTTCGGTGCTAATCGGTCGCCTTGCTGTAAGCAAGGATTTTCAAGGACATGGTATCGGTTCAGAAATCTTAGACTTTCTAAAGATTTGGTTTTCAGACTCTCACAATAAAACTGGTTGCAGGTTTCTTGCTGTTGATGCCTACAACGCCCAATCTGTCTTAAAATTCTATGGGAATAATGAGTTTTCGTTCATTTTCAAATCCGAAAACGAAGAGCGAGCTAGTTTACAGTTGCACGAGAGCGAACCTTTACGCACTCGCATGATGTGTTGCGATTTGTTCCATTACGCAGAAGCCCTTAGAAATAACAAGTAGAACTTCTTTTATGCGAATTTGAGCGGGCGTATGCTCGCTCATTTGCGTTAGGGATTCCCCAAAGGGGATAAGAACACTAAGGGAGTTAACTCCCAAGTGTTTCTATAAGTGCCCCCTTGGGACGGCGCTGTGGCGCCGTTTTAGGAGGCAGGTGTCGAGCGAAGCGAAGACAACCGCCCCTAAAATATAGCCCGACCGCACAGAATGTGCGGGAACGCCCATAAGACCAACATACGAAGTGGCCGACTTCTGCGCCCTCGTGAAGGAAATCTACCACGACTTCGGTTTCGACGATATCGTCGTGAAGTTCTCCACCCGCCCCGAAAAGCGCGTGGGTTCCAACGAAATCTGGGACAAGGCTGAAGCCGCCATCGCCGAAGCTACGAAGCTCGCCGGCCTCGACTATATTTTGAACCCGGGTGAAGGAGCCTTCTACGGCCCGAAAAGTGTGCAAAACGAGTGTCGCAGAAAAATGCTTGCATTTTTCTATGACCGAGTGCAGCCACGGACGCCATCGGCGTCAACCTCGAATTCACGCTCAAGGATAGCCTCGGTCGTGACTGGCAGTGCGGTACGATCCAGGTGGACTTCAACTTGCCGCAGCGCCTCGGCGCCGAATATGTCGGTAAGGACAACCAGTAATGCGCAAGGCGAATCCAGCAAAAATACGCTTGCGTATTTTTATTGGTGAGCCGCAGCCATAGACGCCAAAGGCGTCAAAAGCACATTCCGGTGATGTTGCACCGTGCCGCCGTGGGTTCCATCGAACGCTTCCTCGGCATTCTCATTGAAGAATTCATGGGCGATTTCCCGCTGTGGATCGCTCCGGTGCAGGCCCGCGTGCTCCCGATTTCCGAGAAGTTTGTCGATTATGCGAATAAGGTAAAAGACGAACTCGTCGCTGCTGGCGTCCGCACAGAAATCGATGAATCGAACGAAAAACTCGGTTACAAGATTCGTCAATGCGAACTGCAGAAAGTGCCGTATCTTTTGATCGTTGGCGAAAAAGAAGTGACAGATAATGTCATCTCTGTTCGCAAACGCAAAGATGGCGACAAGGGTTCGATGAGCGTGCAAGCTTTCATCGACATGACCGCAGACGATCGCAAAGTTGTCCGGTAAAATTTTCTGCAGATTTTTTGTCTGCGAAAAATGAAATGGAGCACCGCGCAAGCGGTGCTCTTTTCGTTTTAAAAATCAAAAAGAAAAATGAAAAACTAAATTTATCCTATGAATTTTTTGTTCAATTTAGTCGCAGTGCAGCCGATTCACAGCGCAAAATTTCACGGTGGCGGTTCGTATGGCGAAGTGCTTTTCCGCGCAATCGTCAAGAATTTATTTGAAACGGAACAGCCAAAAAATGTGCGGCTATTTTGTGCTTATGATGCGAAAAAATTTTTGCATCCAGAAATTGCCGAATTGTGCAAACGCTTTGCAATTCCTCTTTGCGATGTGAACGAAAAATCGCCGCAGATGGTTATCGACGAAAACGCAATCGATACATTTTACACGCCGCTTTATTCCCTCGAAAAAAAGTGGGATGTGCAAGTAAAAAATTTCAAATTCACGTGGCACGGCGTGCGGGCTCTTGAAATCGCTTACAGTCCGCTCGGCATTTCTTTCGCCAAATCTTTTTCCCAAAAAATGGAAGCGCTTGTGCGCTATCGCGAAATTTGGAAATCACAATTTTACAAACCGAAATATAATGCTTTAGCCGATCGCATCGCTCGCGGAAATGTGCAAACGATAACGGTCAGCGAACACAGTCGCGCTTCTATTCGCGCCTTTTTTCCGCAGTTAATGCAAACGGAAATTCCTGTTTTTTATAGCCCGATGGACGAAGTCTCGCCAAGCGGAAAATTGCCCGCAGGAATTCTTCCGAAAAAATATTTCTTGCTCACGAGTGGCGCGCGCTGGGAAAAAAATAATCTGCGAGCTGTGCGCGCATTCGACGATCTCATCGAATCGCTTTCGCTTCAAAATTTTGAATACAAAGTCATCGTCACCGGCGTCACGCAAGAAAAAGTTTATCGCAGCCATTTACGGCATCCCGAAAATTTTGTTTTCCTCGGTTATGTTGAAACCGAAGAACTTGAAATGTTGCACGAAAATGCCTACGCATTTATTTTCCCGAGTTTAAACGAAGGCTTTGGTTATCCGCCGGTGCAATCGATGCGTTACGGCGTTCCTGTTGCCGCGAGCGGCACGACTTCGATTCCCGAAGTTTGCGGCGACGCTGCAATTTACTTTGATCCGTATTCCGAAAGTGAAATTAAAAATCGCTTTGTGCAATTACTCGATCCTAAGATTTATCACGATTATGCAGAACGCGCCAAAAGGCGTTACGCGCAAATTCGAGAACGTCAAAATGCCGATTTAGAAAAAGCGGTAAAATGGTGCTTAACGGAAAATGAAAAATGATGCGATTCATTAAAAATCCATTTATCTTGATTACGCTTTTTGCATTCCTTTTGCAGACTGCGCTTTTTATTTTCTTTTACGCATTGCCCGATCCGCTCGGACTTTCGATGCCCGAAATGTTTTCGGGAAAAATGCTTTGGCAATTCTCAATGACTTATGGCGCCATTTTGGTTTTGTCTTCGTTATTTGCATTTGCCAAAGCGCCGCGGGCTCTTTCGATTTTTTACGTCTTTTACTTTTTCTTCGCCATCGTCGATTACGAAGTTTTTCGTTTCACGCATCAACGGCTTTCGTATTCGTATCTGCGCACCTATTTTCATTTTTCAAATATTTCGGATTCGACGACGACATCGACTCTCGGCGGGGAATTGGGAACGTATTTGTATTTGGCGGCGCTATTCTTAACGATTGCAGCGGCGATTGCTTTTTGCGTTTTCTTTACCTGGCGAAATCGAAAATTAAAGCGCGCTGGAAAATCGACGAAGCTCGTCTTCAGCAAAAAAATTCCGGTGACGATGTGTGTCTCGGGACTTGTCCTTTCGGTAATTCCGCTGATTCTTTTTTTAGCGGGAACGCGCGGTGAAAAAATAATTCCGATAATCAATTTTCCGGTGGACATGCGTTTTACTTTGGGAAAGCACACGATTACGGCTCCGATTTTGCACATTGCCGCCGAAGAAACTTTTGAATTTGTCCGCGATAATTACAAAGTCACCAACGAACTTGTTAGCGATTTAGATGCATTCCTCCCGAAAGATTTTTCCGCCAATCGAGAAAACGTTGAATATCCTGGTTACCGCAAAGAATTGACAGCGCCTTTCAAAGCGACGCATCCGTATAATATCGTTTTTATTTTTGGCGAATCATTTAAAGGGCGAATCTTTAATCAAATGCTCGAAGGCGATACCGCATTAGCGCCGAATATTTGGAAACTTGCCCGTGGCGATTATTTTAAAAATGGCGGCGGAACTCTTTGGTTCAAAAATGCATTCAGCGGAAGTTATCCGACTGTGCGTGGCACGATGGCGACGTATCTCGGTTTTCCGTCGCATCCGAATCGCGATTTGCCGAGCTTTTATGCGTCCAATCATTTCAAAGGATTTCCCGAATATCTCGTCGATTATAAACGTTTTTATGTGACGATTTCCAATCCGATTTTTGATCACACGTTGCCGTTTGTCGAAAAATTTTACGACGATTGGAAAGCTCTTGAAGATCCTGAAATCCCTGGAACGATGGATAGCCTCGGCGCAGACAATGCCATTCAAACATTGGAAAAATTGCCCGCCGATAAAAATTGGCTTCTTTTATTTAATACGATTGCAACGCACATTCCGTTCCGCAATTATCCAGAATCGTGGGCCGCAAAACCCGATGACGATGCGATGTTCCGTTATCGCAGCGCGCTTCGTTATACCGACGCCCAACTCGGCAGATTTTTCTCGGCACTTGCCGAACGCGAAGATTTCGAAAAGACGGTAATTATTTTGCTCGGCGATCACGATACGCCGGTAGATTCGGTGGATTATCATGTTCCGCAGCCGCTCGGTGTTGCTGCTGCGCGGATTTTTATCGGCATCTTTTCACCCGATTCGTCTCTCTTAAACGGTCTTCAAGTCCGCGAAGATGTCGCTTCGCAGTTGGATATTGCACCGACGATTTTGGATTTGGCACAAGTCCGTGCGCCGAGTCATTTCTGGGGCTACGATTTACTTTCCGAAATGCGTCCCGCCGAACAGCCTTCGTTATTCTACACGCAAAACGCTTACTATTTAGGCTTCCGCGATTCCGTTCTCGTCGGCGGCTTGGATAATGAAGATGTTTACGTCGGAAAGCACGAAGAATTTGTGCGCACAGAAGATTCTACCGCCAAGGCTTGGCAGAAACACGCCATCGGTGCAAGCAAAGTCCTGCGCTCTCTTTTGCGCAATGATAAAATGCAATATTTGCCTCATTAACAGTTGGAAAGTTAGTGCTTGCTGGGCTCAAAACCAAAGCGAATGTTTGAACAGTTAATTTTTGTGTAAAATTGTTCCAACTGCGAATAAGTTTTCCCTTGTAAGTAGAAAATAGTTTCTATATATTAGAAAGAGAATTTCAAAGGCTTGCCTTTGGGATGAAATTTTTCTAACGCTTGCCGCTTGGCTGTAGATAGGAGAGTTTATGCGGAAAAAGTTGGGCTTTACACTCATTGAAATGATGGTCGTGATTATGATTATCGGCCTTCTTGCTGCGGTTGGTGTTCCGGCGATTGCCAATGCGGTAGAACGCACCCGTCGCGGTGTGGACTATTATAATGCAAAATTGGTGATGAACACTTTGGAACGCGCCTTGGATACCGGTGAACTTTATTTGGAAGATGATAATCAAGAAAAAGGCATTTGGGTTTTGATGTGCCGCGACCAAAAAACTTGCACCAAGAATTATGGCAGCGGAAATTTGAAAGGGGTTTATTTCTGCGGAGCTGAAAAAAATGTAGTCATCGGCAATACGACGACGGGCGCATCGGGCTGGAATGCAGGTCGTGACTGGAATAAATTTAATACGAACGTGGAAAAACTCATTTCGGGAAATGGCGTGAATTTGGCATCTCTCAAAGTGACTTCGCATCCTGATAAGTCCTCAAAAAATCGCGCAGAATGGACAGGTTGGGATTGGATTGCGGTTCAAGTTTCCCGCGAAAAAGATGGAACGATGCGTTCTCAAATGTGGAGCGGATTTTCCGAAGATGATATCGGAAATACGCGCAGCAGAACGAAAGACCGCGGCAATACTTATATCGAAAAATATTATTGGAAATAAGGATTTTAATTCATCGTTTCTGTATGATTCAAAAACTTCGTGAAGCGTTAAACGCAGTTATTTTAGGAAAAGCAGAATCGATAGATTTGCTATTGGCCGCCCTTTTTGCGGGCGGTCATGTTCTTATTGAAGATGCACCGGGAACAGGGAAAACGACTCTTGCCAAAGCGTTAGCAAAAGTCATCGGCGCAGATTTTTCTCGCATTCAATTTACTCCGGATTTGCTTCCGGCCGATGTGACAGGCGGTGCCATTTTTCGCCCTTCGACTGGGGAATTTGAACTGCGCAAAGGTCCTGTCTTTACGGAGATTTTACTCGCTGACGAAATCAACCGTGCATCACCGAGGACGCAGAGCGCACTTCTCGAAGCGATGGAAGAATTTCAAGTTTCCATCGAAGGAAAAACTTTAAAACTTCCCGCATTGTTTATGGTTCTTGCAACGGAAAATCCGATTGAATTTCATGGCGTATTTCCGCTGCCCGAAGCGCAGATGGACCGCTTTTTAGTGCGGCTTTCTCTCGGGTATCCGACTGCCGAAACGGAACTCGGCATTTTGCGTTCGCACCGCACTGAAACGCCGATTGAAAAATTGCAACCGGAGACAACTCCCGCAGAAATTTTGCGCATTCGCGAACAAGTCAAGCAAATTTTTGTCGAAGAATCTTTGGAAAATTACATTGTTACTTTGGTGCAGAAAACGCGGAGCCACGCAGAAATTCGTTTGCCGGCAAGTCCGCGGGCTGGGCTTTCTCTTTTGCGGATGGCGCAAGCTCTCGCTTGGATGGACTCGCGGAATTTTGTCAAACCCGACGATATTTTGCGGGCGTATTTCCCTGTAATGGCACACCGCATTTTTGCAAAAGATGCCGACGAAGGCGCCGTGCAAAAAATTTTAGACGAAATTAAAAATCAAGTGCGCATTCCCGCTTAAATTTTTGGCGGATCGATGAAACGATTGCTAAAAACTCTTCGATTTTTGAAAAAAGAATATCCGAAAATGTCCCGCAAAACGGGAGTTTTAATGTATTTCTTTTTCTTTTGGGATGAACGTTTGACGGCGCTCGGACACACTCTTTCGGTGTTTCTTTTCTTTTCGCTTTTTATGATTTGGGCGCCGGGTGCGATGGCGGTAAAAGCGTTTTTATTTTTCTGCGATGCGCTTTTAATGACTTCAATTTTTCTTTTGTGGCCGACGAAAAAATTGCAAATCAAAAATGTCCGCATGGAAAATGCTATCGAAGGAAATGCGGCAAAAATCTCTGCAATCGTCGAAGGCGAAAAATTTTTTCGGGCGGTGCGATTGGGCTCTTATCGAATGCATCCGGCATTAAAATTTTTACCCGCTGAAAATTTTCGTCCGCTTCCCGCTTTTGTTTCCGAAGAATTTTTTGCAAAAGTGCAGACGAGTCGGCGCGGCGTTTTTGAATTGCCGCATATCGCAGTCGCCATTCCCGATGCATTGGGCGTCGCCACGATTTTAAAAGTCTTTCCCGAAAAAAAAGAATTGGTCGTTTATCCGCAAAAAATTTCGGTGAACTCGTTGAATTTTTTGAGCTTAGGAATTAGCGGGCGCGCATTTGCGCCGTATTTGCGTCCGGAATTTCAACGTGGACAAGATTTCGTAGGCGTCCGCGAATATTGTGAAGGCGATTCTCTCCGCGATTTACATCACAAAGCTTTTGCGCGTTACGGAAAACCGTTTACAAAAGAATTTGCCTTTGAACGCGGCCGCGGAATCGTTCTGCTTTTGGATATTGCATGTGAAAAATTAGCGGATAAAGCGCGTGTCGAAAATGCGGTGCGTTTATGCGCAGGCGTTGTCGAATGGCTTGCGTCGCGTTCTCTTCTCGGCAGATTTTTCATCGGGAATCGAGAAATTACGCAGACAAAAAATTCGCCGTTGGAATCGGTGATGGACGCGCTTGCGCGCGCTCCGTATCCAGAACTAGGCAAAGAATTTCCGAAGCCAGAACGCTGGGCGCCTGCGGCGCGCCCGATGGCACCCGTGCTTTCTATTTCGGTGTTGCCGTTAACGTCGGATTTGATTACGAAGCAAATTATTGTCGCCGAAGAAAATGCAGAATCCGATTCCGTTTTGCAAATTGCAATTTCTTCTGCGCAAGGAGTTTCGTTATGAAACTTCTTTGGGAAATGCTTTTTCTCTTCAGCGTAATTTTAACGCTTTCCATTTCTTCGGAAATTTACGGGCTCGGAATTCCTGCGATTTGCTTTTTGATTTTTGCATTTCAAAAACGGCGACTCGGAAAAATTTTTGCTTACCGAAAAAGCGTTGCTTATTTAGCGATTGTGCCGTTTGCGTTTTGGTGGTTTTTATCGCCGTCGCAGAATGGCGTTTTTTCGCAGTGGCTTTTGATTATTCCTTCTTGGTATTTTTTATTTCTCGCTTTGTGGCAATGGAAAAGTGTTGGACGCGGCGGTTATTCGGTTTTTGTTTATTGGAATGCGTTATTCGTTTTATTGCTTTCGCTTCGCGAATGGAATGCGGTAACTCTTGGCTTTCTCGCTCTAGCATTTTTATTTCTTCTTTTTGCAACTGCGCCCGCATTAAAACGCCCAAAAAATTGGCTGCAACTTTTGCTTTCCATTTTACTCGCTGGATTTTTTGTTTCGTCATTTCAAAGGCTTTATGAATGGCGACAGAAACGTTATATGTCGGGTGCGTGGGAAGAAAATTATCGCGAAGAACGCTCGATGATGGGATTTTCCAATGTGGCAGCGCTCGGTTCTTTTGAACGCAATTTTTCGTCAAAACGAAATGCGCAAATTGTGCTTCGCCTTTTTACCGATCGGGCGCCGACTTATTTGCGGGCAGTTGCTTACGGCGATTATTCTGCGGGCATTTGGAATTTGCCGAAAAGTGAAACGTGGCTTTTCCCAGAACGTTACATCGGCGATTATGCGGTTTTTGGTTCGGCGGATTCGGCGAAGGCGACTTGGGTGCAATCTGCGTTAAGCACATTTGATTTTGCGTTTGCGCCGCCGGGCGCTGCGGTGGCTTTGAAAGAAGCGGATTCGGTCAAACGCATTGCGGGCAATTCATTTTATCTTTCCGAAGAAAATAAAAGCGATTGGTATTATGTCGAATCGAATTTTTTGGATACCGCAGAAACAGAAAAATTTTTGAATACGCCACATCGATTGGATTCTTTGTTAAATGAAATTTGCGCAGCGATGCATCTTGATTCTTCGGATCAAGCGAAAATGGCGACGCAAAAAATTCGGCAATATTTTCTTGAAAATTTTTCGTATTCGTTGCAAATGCCGCGGCGAAAATCGGGCGAAGAACCGCTGATTTTATTTTGGAAAAATCGCAAAGGATTTTGTGAATACTACGCAACTCTTTCGACTTTACTTTTGCGCAAATTGAAAATTCCCGCGCGTTATGTTGTAGGATTTGCAAATCCAGAAGTCGCTGAAAGCGGCGGCTATTTTGTTTTCCGAAGAAATCGTTCGCACGCTTGGGTCGAAGTTTTTGACGGAGAATGGAAAATTTTTGATCCGACTCCGCCGATTCCTTTTGAATCGCATTCCGCAGGATTTTTTGAAAAGTGGAGCGAAAAATTCAAAGCAAAATGCGTTTACGGAATGCATTTATTGCGCGACGGAAATTGGCGAAAATCTCTCGACTCTTGGAGTAATGCGGTGGAAGCGCTACTCAAAAGCACTTGGTTTTATTCGGGAATTTTCGTTTTTGCGTTAATGATTACTTTGTATGTAGTCGTAAAACGCCATCTTCGTCAAAAGCAGAAAAAATCGCAGAATTTAAAAATCCAAGAATTGCAAAAATTGCTGCGGAAAACCGAAAAAGTTTTGGCGCATTTTGGGTTCGTCCGTGCGCCCGCTGAAACGGTTTCGCAATTTATTTTGCGATTAGAAAAAGCGAAAACGCAGAGAATTCTTTCGCCAAAGAAAATGGCGCACTTAGAAAGTGCGCTCCAGAATTTACAGAAATATGAAAACGAAAGATGGTGCAGATAAATTCTGCACCGCTAAATTATTCTTCGTAACCTAAGTATTCGACGACAAAGATAAGGGTTGCGTTGCCTGGAATCGGGCCGCCGCCGCGGACGCCGTAACCGAGAGTCGGCGGAATCACGAGAACGCGCTTTTCGCCCGGAAGCATGCCTTCGACGCCTAAATCCCAACCGCGAATCACGCTGCCTTTGCCGAGTGGGAAATTGAAAATTTGCCCGCGTTCGCGCGAACTGTCAAATTTTTTCCCATCCGAAAGGAAGCCTGTATAATGCACGCGTACATTTTCGCCGGCTTTTGCAGGCTCGCCTTCGCCTTCGCGGACGATTGCGTATTTTAATCCTTCTGGGCCATCTTGCAAAGTGAGCTTCGAAACATCGGGGAAGAAATCCATCGTTTCGGCTAAAGTTTCGTCGGTTTCGACATTCAACATTTCGACGCGGAAAATCAAAGTCGAATTGGGCGGAATGGCGCTGTAAGATTTTGCACCGTAACCCATCGATGGGCTGATTTTAAGCCAACGAATGGTGCCCGGAGTTGCGCCGTCCAGTCCGATTTCCCAACCGTTGATGAGGCGTCCGCCGCCGAGGACAGTGGCGAGAGGTTTTCCGTAATCTTTGGAGCTTGAAAATTTACGCCCCGAAGCAATCCAACCGGTGTAATGCGTTTGAATGCGAGTGCCTTGTGCCGCGGGAGTTCCCGAGCCTTCTTTTTCATCCCAAAATTGGACGCCGTTTTCCAAAGTTTTCCATTTGGCTTTTTTGCTGTCCGAAAAATTATCCGGTTTTAACGGAGGATCTGCAGAAACGAGCTCCACTTCGAAGTAAAGGTCGGAACGAGCGGGAATCGGACCGATTTCGCGGTCGCCATAAGCGAGTTGGTAGGGAATTGAAAGCTTGCGAATTTCTCCGACTTTCATGCCCATGAGTCCGCGTTCCCAACCGGGAATCACTTGTCCTGCGCCGAGAGAAAATTCCAAAGGTTCGCCGCGGTCGTAAGAATTATCGAACATCGTCATCGCCGAATCGGCTAAATAACTTTTATAATGGACGCGGATAAGTTGCCCGTTCTGAATCGGTTCGCCTTCGCCTTCTTTGACGGTGACCGCTTCGTAGGGAATCGCCCACAAACAAGCGGGTAAAAGAAGAAAAGCGCCGAAGAGACTGAAAAATCTGTTTTTATGCATGATATCACCTGCGCAGCAAATTAGAAAATACTAGTTTTTTTGGACACAAGCAGGTTGAATAACATGGATTTGACAATCATTTTCATTCTGATAGCCATTATGCTGCTCTCGCTGGTGCTTGCCGGTTTGGGGGCTTACGTGGTCATTCACAATTCGGATGAAAAGGAAAAAGAAGCAAGGGCTCCGGTCATCGACGTTTCGGGGCAATATGCGGTTGTCGTTCGCCCTGCCCGCGAATCCATCGAAAAGGTAAAACCTTCTCTCGAAGAATTGGCGCGTTGGCTTTCTACTACGGGTTCTAGTCCGGAAGAGCAAGCGCACTTAATCGAAGCGTGGCAAAAAAGTATTGATGATGTGGTAAAGGTCGTCGATGAAGGTGACCGAAATGGGACGGTGACCTATCGGATTGTAATTGGTCCGAAAAGTCGTCCGTTTTGTAATTTCTTAAGCGACGATAATTATGTGACCCGAGAACAGATTCGAAATCATGCGGAAATTCTTCCGCCGTATGTCTTGGGCTGCGATTGTCGTTTAGTACCAAAGCTTCCTTGGGAAAATCCGGGCAAAGCGGGCTGGAAAGCTCTTGTTCCGGAAAATGGAGCTTATAGCGTTCCCGACTGGAGACACATTGCGTAGAATTTTTCGACTTTCTTTTCTTTTAGCAGCGTTCTGCTCGGCGGCTGCGTTTGCGGCAAACTCGGCGATTATCACTTTGGAAATGCCGGTGGGCACGCGTCAGCTCGGTATGGGCGAAACAGGCGTTGCGATTGCGGATGACGCTTCGGCGCTCTATTACAACCCAGCAGGATTGGCTTTTGGACCTCTTGCCAATGAATGGGAAGTTTCTCTTCCGCAAAAGTCCGAAAATGCGCCCGCATTTACAAAACTCGCAGCCAAAAATCGTTCTGGATTCTTTGAAAAGAGCGAAATTTGGGCGGGAACCAATAGCGGCATTCAACATTACGACGGTGAACATTGGTCCGATTATCATGTGGTGACTTTGGAAGGGCAAGAAAAAATCCGCGATGTCGTCCGCGTTTTTGCAGGAACCGAATCGGGCTTGGATGAATATACTCGCCGCGTGAAAAAATTTAACGATGTTCAAAATGATGTGGATGAATCCTATGTGCGCGATGTGAAAATTCCGTGGAATTTGGTCGTGGGCGATACGGTCACCGCACTTCTCTACGATGTTCGCACCGAAAAATTGTGGGTCGGTACACCGAAGGGACTTTTCCGATTCGATGGAAAAACGTGGAAAAATTACGAAAGTGAACTCGGCACGCCTCGGGTGACGGCGCTCGCGAGTCAAGGCGCAACTCTTTGGATTGGTACGGATAACGGCCTTTTCTCTTACCGCAATGGTGAGGTAGAACAAAAAGGAAAAGTGCTTCCGAGTCAAAAAATTAACGCTGTCGCTTGGTCCGAATTTAAGGGCGAACTTTATGTCGCAGCCGATGGTGCGGGCATTGCGCGTTTAATTCCGAAGAAAGGTTCTTCGACAAAAGACCGTTGGAGTCTTTTCAACGAAGAAGATGGCTTGATGGATTTGCATGCGACGGCTCTTATCGTTGATTCTTCGGGTCATGTTTGGTCAGCGCATAACGGAGGGCTTTCGCATTTTAATTTGCGCAAATGGGAACAAGTAAAATTCGAAAGCAATGTGGTGCACGATTTAGCGGTTTCGAAAGACGGCGCCATTTGGATTGCAACCGATAAAGGTGTCTGGCGCCATTTGCCGGATTATGCGACTTCGTCGGGGCGCAAAGCAGAACTCGAACGCAAACCGGAAGAACGCGGCAATTTACAATCGGACGATGAATGGGAACATTTCCATTCGGGCAATGGACTTTCTTCGAATCGCGTCTGGGCGGTGCTTCCGCAGGCGAATGACGTTTGGTTTAGCACGAGTGCGGGAATTGAACGTTACAAAGACGCCGATTTCCAACTCACATTCTTCTACGAAAAACTGCTTCCCGTTTTAAATATTCCCGATTTGTATCACTTGTTTGCAGGCCTTACGATTCCGCTTGCCGAATGGGGAACTCTCGGCGTTTCTGTAAACTTTGTTTCGTTCGGAGAAACCGTCGTATCAACGGATGACGAAAGTTCAACGAATTCGAATAGTTCCGAAGTTGTAGCGGCGATTAGCTACGGTACAAAACTCACGCAGAGAACTTCCATTGGTTTGACCGTTAAATTCTTCTATTCCGATTTGAGTTCGGGCGCTTCTACTGGTGGCGAAGATGCGACGACTTTCAGCTATGCGTTTGATGTGGGTCTTTTAAAACGCGACTTCTTGATTAAAGATTTGAGCGCAGCATTAGTGCTTGCAAATATCGGTCCGAGCGTTTATTATACCGATAAATCGGATCAAGACCCGATTCCTTTGACATGGCGCCTCGGCCTTTCTTACGAAATTTTGAACACTCTCGATCATCGTTTATTGATTGCGGGCGATTACAATCGTACGGTGGTTTATGACGATGACAAAGGCGATCCGGAACCGTTCTACACAGCGATGTGGAAAAGTTTAATTCATCCAGAACTCGGCGGAAGTGGCGCAGAAAAATTCAAAAATTCTCTTCTCCAAGGCATTTTCAATGTCGGCGCAGAATACACTTACGCAAATACCGTCGCTGTTCGTATCGGTTATCTTTACGATAAAACCGGAAAACGCAACGAAGTCGATTTGGGCTTGGGCGTGATGCTTTCGGATGTGTTGGAATTTGACATTGCGACGATTAAAGATGTCGGCGATAACGACGGCGTTCGCGATGGGCAAATGCGCTTCGGAATGATTTTCAAATTCTAATGAATCCGGTTGATTATCAACGCAAATTAGACGGAATTCTCCGCGATTTAGAAAAAAGGGGCGAAGTGCCTTCGCTCCTTTTGCATTGTTGCTGTGCGCCTTGCTCCACTTATGTGTTGGAATATTTGTCCAATTATTTTCGCATCACGACGTTTTATTATAATCCGAATATTTTCCCCGAAGAAGAATACCAGCATCGCGTCGCCGAATTAAAGCGATTTTCTGCGGAATTTCCGACGAAGTATCCGGTGCAATTTCTCGAAGGCAATTATGAGCCCGCAAAATATTATGCAGCGGTAAAAGGGTTAGAGCACGATCCCGAAGGCGGTGCGCGCTGCTTAAAATGTTTCGAATTGCGTTTGGGGGAATCCGCAAAAGTGGCGAAGGAACTTGGGATGGATTACTTTACCACGACGCTTACGATTAGCCCGATGAAAGATGCTGCGGTATTAAATGAAATCGGGGAAAAAATGGCGGAAAAATTTGGCGTAAGACATTTGCCGTCAAATTTTAAAAAGCGCAATGGTTTTTTGCGCTCTACGGAAATCTGTAAAATTTATGGACTTTACCGCCAAGATTTCTGCGGCTGCGTTTATTCCAAAATGGAAAGAGAACGTGCGCAGAAAGCGGCGGAAACTCAGAACGTTTAAATTTCAATCGTTCCTTCGAAAACAAATTCAGCGGGGCCAGTCATCATCACATGCGAATTGTCTTTGCGCCATTCGATGTGTAACGTGCCACCGAGTAAATCCAAATCGATTTCGCGGTCTGTTTTTTCGTTCAGAACGCAAGCGACAAGACTTGCGCAAGAACCGGTTCCGCAAGCGAGAGTTTCGCCGGTGCCGCGTTCCCAAACGCGCATCTTCGCATGATTTTTGCTCAGCACTTCCACAAATTCAATGTTGGCTTTGCGCGGGAAAATTTTATCGATTTCGTAATCGGGACCTTTTGTGTGCACAGGTGCCGTTTGAACGCTATCGACGAAGGTAACTGCGTGCGGATTTCCCATCGAAACGCAAGTAAAATCGCGCCCGTCAATTTGAATTTTATTGCTCGCGGCAGCTACGGGAATTTCTGCGGGAGTTAAAATCGGATCGCCCATATCAACGGTTGCCGATTTGAAATTTTCGCCATCGCGATGAATTACAATGTGCTTAATGCCTGCGCCCGTTTCCAAATCAAATTCGTCTTTGGATTTGTTGAAGAAGCGTTCCCAAGCAAAGCGGGCGACGCAGCGGCTTGCGTTGCCGCACATTTCGGATTCGCTGCCATCGGGATTGAACATGCGCATCCGCACATCGGCAATGTCCGATTTACAAATGAGAACTAAACCGTCCGAGCCAACGCCGAAATGACGGTCGGAAATTTTGCGGGAAACAGAAGCGGGATCGGCGACGATATTTTGCCGATTGTCCACGTAGATGTAATCGTTTCCTGCGCCTTGCATTTTTGTAAAAGAAAGTTTCATTTTAAATTCCTTCGTCGATGATCGCGGATGCGAGAACAGCATCGTCTTTGTATAAGGCGACGATTTGCCCAGGCGTTACTGACATTTGCGGCTCATCAAAAGTGACATACAAATTATCGTCTTCGATTTTAAAAGTCGCGGGCGCTAAATTTTTCCCGTGGCGAATTTTTGCGAGCGCACGACCTTCGTTTTCATTTTCAC
The DNA here is from genome assembly GCF_003148885.1 of Hallerella porci. Lineage (NCBI taxonomy): Bacteria > Pseudomonadati > Fibrobacterota > Fibrobacteria > Fibrobacterales > Fibrobacteraceae > Hallerella > Hallerella porci. The sequence goes on from NZ_QGHD01000010.1 coordinate 26,476, forward strand.
CTAAAAGCAAACGGTTGACATCGTGCGCTTTTAATGCTTTTGAAAAAAGTTCGTCTTTTGTGCCGAGCACCACTTGATTTTTGTGTGCGTCAATTTTGACGACGAATAAAGGTTCTTTTAATCCTCCGATTCCAAGACCTTTGCGCTGCCCGATGGTGTAATAAATAATGCCGTTATGATGCCCGAGAACTTTTCCATTTGTATCGACAATGTCACCGGGTTGAATGTCGCCTTTGTCAAATAAAACGGAGTAATCTTCGCATTCGATAAAATCTTGGCTTTCGGGCTTTGTCGCTAAATCGTTAAAGCCCACTTCGGACGCTAAAGCTTTGACTTCTTTTTTGGTGAGATTTCCGAGCGGAAACATCACACGAGAAAGTTGCTCGGGTTTAAGGCGCGATAAAAAGTATGTTTGATCTTTTGTATTATCGAGCGCTTTTTCTAATCGTTTTCCGTTTTCCGAAACGCGGGCGTAATGCCCTGTTGCAAACATATCAAAGTCTAAAAGTTTGTGTGCGCAATCGATTAAAAATCCGAATTTCATTTTCTGATTGCATTTGACGCAAGGATTTGGCGTGCGTCCCGCTTTGTATTCGGAACGAAAATAATCGAGCACATTTTTCTTGTATTGTTCGGCCAAAGGAATCACTTCATAATCAATTCCTAAACGCTTTGCAATTTCTGCAGTTTCTTTGAGTTCGCGCGCTTCGCCCGGCCCAAAGCATCCGCTTTGCCCGTGGTCTTTGATGGGAATAGTTCCGTCCCAAAGTGACATGGTAACGCCCACGACTTCGTGGCCTTGCTTTTTTAAAAGGTAAGCGGTCATTGTCGAATCGACACCGCCCGAAAGTCCAACAGCAATTTTCATAGTGGAAAATATAGAAAAGCAACACTTTAATTTCACTTCGAATTCTTCATTTTGAATTCCGAATTTTATAAAGTTTCTACTTTTATTTTATGGATATTTCAAATTGGCGAACTCGGATTGATGAACTCGAAAATATGATTATCGAGCTTTTGAATAAGCGCGCCGCTTATGCGGTGGAAATCGGAAAAATTAAAAAGCAAGAAGGGCTTCCGGTTTTTGATGCTTCGCGGGAACAAGAAATTTTGAATCGCGTCGCCGAAAAAACGCGGGCGCAAAATGGTCCGCTTTCTCCGGAATCGATGCAACGAATTTTCCAAACGATTATGACAGAAACTCGTCAGGTGGAAAAATAAATGTTTTCATTTCATCGCATTACATTTGTGGGATTTGGACTTTTAGCAAGTTCGCTAGCTGCGGCTTTAAAGCAAGCAAAATCCGATGTTATTATTCGAGCGGTGAGTTCGCCGAAGACTCTTCTTCGGGCGAAAGAAATGCAAATCGCCGACGAAACTTTTGGCTACGATGAAGTGGAAAAATGGGTCGAAGGCTCGGATTTGATTTTGCTTTGTACGCCGATTTCGGTCATCCTTTCGACTCTTGAAAAACTTTCGCAGTGCACGCCGACACATCCGATTCTCGTCTCGGATATCGGGAGCACGAAAGCGGAAATTTGCAAAGCGGGAGCGAAGCTTCAAAAGCCATTTCGATTTGTGGGCAGTCACCCGATGGCGGGCTCCGAAAAGCATTCTCTAGAATTTAACGATCCGTCGATTTTTGAAAACGCATATTGGTTTGTGTGTCCGCCCGCGGGCATGAAAAAATCCGAGTATGCAGCGCTTTCGGAAATTATCGAATTTGTCGGGGCAACGCAAATCGTCTTCCCGCCAGAACATCACGATCAGACGGTGGCTTGGGTAAGTCACATGCCGCAGATGGCGAGTACGAGTTTAGCGGCGAATATTCCGCATCGACTTCTCGATCAAGGTTATCAGCATTTTGCCGGTCGCGCTTTCCGCGATATGACGCGCATTGCGGCTTCAAGTTGGGCAATGTGGAAAGATATTGCGGACACAAATCGCGCAGAAATTTTGCGGGCAATGGATGAATATATCGCAGGCTTAAAAGCGACTCGCGATGCGATTGAAAAAATTCCGCATGACGAAGAATTACATCAAATTTTCCTCGCGGGAAATGATGGCCGCGCATCTCTTTTTGCTCCGGGAAAAAATGCGAGCAATAGCTTTTTCCAGTTGACGGTGCAGCTTAAAGATGAACCGGGAACGATTCTTGCGATTTTAAAACCTCTCGCGGCAGCGAAATTAAATATCCGCGATATTGAACTGATGAAAGTGCGCGAAAATATTGCGGGCACTCTTCTCTTGGCTTTTAAAACTGAAGAACAAGCGCATCAAGCGCGCGACATTTTGCGTGCAGAAAATTTTGAGGTCATGGAACGCTGATGGATTTTGTTGTTAATCCCGATCGTGAACTTTCGGAATGCGTCCTCGTGATGGGACTTCTCGTCAACGGGCGCACGACTCTCGACGATTTTATTTTTACAGAACGCAGCCGCTCTTTTGCAGAAATCTTAAAAGAATTCGGCTTAACGTGGGAAGAAAAAGGCGCAAGCACTTTATTAAATGGAATTGGATTTTCGTATAAAATTCCGACTCTTTTAAAAATTCCTGACAGCGAAAATGCGATGGCGCTTTTACTTTCCCTCGCTTCCAAAGACGATGAAACTCTTTTCACAGCGACGGGAAACGCAGAAGTTTTAGAAAAGGCAAAGCATTTTTTGTCGCAGATTTTTGGCGCGGTTATCGAAAGCGAAAATGAAACGGAAGCGGGAAAAACTTTCACATTTCATTTTGCCAAAGTGTTACCGATTCTCAAAGAAACGCGCGAAGGTTATTTGCCGTATTTGGCGAAGAATGCGGTATTGTTAAACGCACTTGTCTGCGGAAAAAATTTGGAATGCGAAGAACGCAGCCCAGTCCGCTCGGGCTTTGTCGATATGCTTTCGTATTTCGGCGTGAACATTCAAGTGCAAACTTCGGGCATGCAAGAAATGAGCGAACTCGAACGGCGTTTAGCAAAAGCCCGCGGCATTAAAACCGAACGTCGTACGAAGACGATTATTCAAGAAACAAAAATTCTCACAAGTCGCGATTATTTTGTTCCAGGCGATCCGACGGAAGCGTGTGCGCTTGTCACCCTTTCCATTCTTTCTCCGGTTTTTAAAGGGAAAAAAATCGTCGTCAAAAATGTGCTGATTTCAACAGATCGAGCAGGAGCATTTTCGGCGTTAAAACGCATGGGCGCAAAAATCGATTTCGGTTCTCGGCACGAACGTTACGGCGGCGCTTATGCCGATGTCATTTCGGTTTACGACAAACGACTTTCGGCGCGTCGATTGGCCGAAGATATTCTTTGCACTTGCATCGAAGAATATCCGTTCATCGCTCTCGCAGCGAGCACAGCCGACGGCGAAAGCATTCTCCGCATTCCCGATAGCCTCGCCAAAGAATTGCGTCCGCGCTGTGAAATTCTCGCGCAAAATTTAAAGCAAACGGGAGCATCGATTGGCGTTTATGAAGAAGGCTTAGTTGTCCGCGGCAGAGAAGAACTCGACGCAGGAAATTTCGACGCCGAAAATGATGCGGTATTCGGTCTAATGTTTCATGTCGTAAAACTTTTTTCGCAAGGTGAAACGACGATTGAAAACGAAGGTCAAATCGATTTGATTTTTCCTGGAATCATTGACAAATTAACTGAGATGGCAAAGTCATGAAATTTTCAAAAATCGGCATTGTGGGATTCAAAGGAAAAAGTCCGGAACTGATTAAAGCGTTGGAATTTATTTCGGAATTTGCCGCGAAGCATTTGGACATTTCTTTTTATGCGGTGGATTCGCTCAAAGAAATTCTTCCGCGAAAAATTAAAACCGCTTCGGAGCGGATGCTTCGCAAATGTGATTTGCTTATCGCAATCGGTGGCGACGGCACATTTTTAAGTTCTGCGAGAATTGCCCTCGGCGTTCATATTCCCATTTTAGGAGTGAATGCGGGACGCGTTGGATTTTTAACCGAAACGCCGGTAGAAAGTTTGCCCGATGTTTTGAATGCGCTTTTAGTCGGCGATTTTAGCACGCGCAATCGCATTATGATCGATGCGAAAATTTATCATGGGAAAAAAATAATCGCTTCGGAAACCGTTTTGAACGAAGTGCATGTTCGCGCGCACGCGCCCGAACGCATGGTGAATATCAATGTCGAATATAAAAATCGTCCGTTAACCGAATATTGGGCGGATTCGCTTTTGATTTCGACGCCGACGGGGAGCACCGCTTATAATTTGGCAGCGGGCGGTCCGATTATTTATCCGTCGACGGATGCGTTTGTGTTAACGCCGGTGGCGCCGAGCAGTCTTTCGGTGCGCCCGTTAATTATTTCAACCGATGCGACTTGCCGCGTTTCGTCTGTTGTGAATGCGCCGCTGGATTTAGTTTTTGATGGACGCATTACGCGGGTCATGGACGCGGGCGATTCCGTGGTTTTAACGAAGAGTAAAGATGTGACGACATTTATTCGCATGAAAAATACGGGATTCGTCAATGCGCTCCACGGAAAATTAGGATGGACTGGGAAACCGAAGCTCGCGCAAAAGTGAATTGAAAAAAGCATCGCAATCGCGATGCTTTTCCATTTTTAACCGTGATAAATTTCACAATGAGAACGGAGTGGGAACAGAAAGAACCAGATGTAAACGCTATTTTACAGACTTTTTTTTCGGAAGAGATAAATTATATCCGTCTTCTCTTTGTGAGGTGTTATGAAACACTCTTTTCTTTTTGGATTAACTTTTGCCGCTGCCGTGGCTTCGAGCTTTGCGGCGAATCGCATTGGCCCCGTTAGCCAATACGGTCAATTACAAGCAGGCAAAAATTCTGCGGGTAAAGGTCAAATTTACGGCTCTTGCCCGAGCTATTCGACATCGGGTAGCGAAGTCCAAGTGCAAGGCATGAGCTTGTTTTGGGCAATTGCAAGTGATGTGGGCGCTCCTTACTGGACATCGGATATTGTAGATGGCCTTGTTCAAAAGCAAAATATTCAAATTATTCGTGCGCCGATGGGCGTTGACGAAGATTGGGGCGCAGGCAACTATTTTACAAATACGGGCTACTATCAAGGTTTGATGGATGCCGTCGTGCAAGCGGCAATCGATAACGATATTTATGTGATTATCGATTACCATTCTCATAAAGCTCACGAAAGTGAGCAGAATGCCATAACTTTCTTTAGCACGATGGCGCAAAAATGGGGCAAATACGATAACGTCATCTTTGAAATTTACAACGAACCGAAGGAAACTTCTTGGAACGATATTAAAACTTACGCCGACAAAGTGATTCCCGAAATTCGCAAATATTCAGATAACTTAATTGTCGTCGGAAACCGCAGCTGGGACCAATACCCCAACGAAGCGTTGAATAATCCGATTAACGATAAAAACGTCGCTTATACATTCCATTTCTACGCAGGAACAGGTTCTAGTCAACACGAAATTAGCCGCGAAGGCAGAAATGCGGAGCAAGCGATGAACGGCGGCCTTTCGGTCTTTGTCACCGAATGGGGAAACTCAGCACCAGACGGCGCTGGAAGTGTTGTTGATTCGAGAAGCGCCGCTTGGCTAGATTGGATGAATCAGCATAAACTTTCGGGTGCAAACTGGGCTGTTTCGAATAAGAGCGAAACGGCATCGTATTTTGACGGTTCTGAGTGGAATTATTCCACGAGCGGAAATTGGACGAATACCAATATCTTTAGCAAACTCCCGAAATCTTACACCAAATGCAGCGGCACTGCGGTTAGTTCGAGTTCTGTTGCCACTTCGAGCAGTTCTTCGATGCCCGCAGGTTATACCGATTACATCGATGACTTTGAAGACGGCGATTCGCTTGCCTTTACCGGTGGCATTTGGTACGCTTATACCGATGATGGTGACGACGGTTTATCGACCCTTTCGAACCCGACAACGGTGGATAAAAACGGTGAAAAAGGCTACAAAGTCGTATTTGCTGCCGATAACGGCACGAAGAATATGGCTGGCATCAAAGGCGTAAAGCTTTCTCAAGGTGGTAACACTTACGAACCGTATGTTGCGTTAGGCGTTAAATTGAATGCTGACGAATCTGCATACGATCTTTCGAAATGCTCAACGATTAGCTATAAATATAAAGGCGCAGCGCATAACTTTAAAGCCGAAGACATGGCTGTTGGTGATTATGCTTATCACACCACATCCAAGGCAAATGCCAATAGTTGGACAACTGTCAATATTTCATGGAATCAACTGCTGCAACCGACTTGGGGCGAAGAAGTCACCCTTTCGAAATCTCGTATCAACAAATTCACTTGGGAAATCAAGGGTGACTTGAAAGGAACGCAGCCGACTTATAACTACTTGTATATCGACGATGTGCGTTGCAACGGCATTGCAATTAAACCGGTTTCTTCGAGCTCTTCGGCAAAGTCGAGCTCCAGCGTCGCAAAGTCTTCCAGCTCTTCCGTTAAGTCGAGCTCTAGCGTCGCAAAGTCTTCCAGCTCTTCCGTTAAGTCGAGCTCTAGCGTCGCAAAGTCTTCCAGCTCTTCTGTTAAGTCGAGCTCTAGCGTATCAAAGACTTCCAGCTCTTCTGTTAAGTCGAGCTCTAGCGTATCAAAGTCTTCCAGCTCTTCTGTCAAGTCGAGCTCTAGCGTCGCGAAGTCATCGAGTTCTTCCGTCAAGTCGAGCAGCTCGGTGAAATCTTCTTCAAGCGTTTCGACTTCCTATAAGGTAACCGCAGGCAGTTTGAATCAAACAGTTCAAAAGGGAAAATCCATTGAAACGGTTGTGATTGAAAATGTCACCTCGTTCAACCGCGAGTCTTGGAATTTGTCTTCGAACGGAACTTTTGATGTTCAACAGTCTGGTAACAAAGTGACGATTTCGGGTAAAGTCGAAACTTGGGCGCAGGCGACAGAAATTACCGAAAACTTCACGATTAACGGTGAAAAGGTCGCGCTCAATATCAAAGTCTTGAACTTTACTGAAGAATCGAGCAGCTCAGCAATTTCAAGTTCTAGCGAAACATCTTCGAGTAGTTCTGAAATTTCAAGTTCCAGCGAATCTGAAATTTCGAGCAGTTCGGAAGATTCCGAAGCGATTGCTTCGACAGGAACTGCACAGAAACTTTCTGTGGCTGTTGTCGGACGTTCTTTGGAAATCGCAAGCGCTTCGCCGGTGAATGTCACGGTCTTTGATATGCAAGGTCGTTTGATGAAGCAACTTCGCCAAGTGAATGGCGCAATTTCTCTCCAATCGCTTCAAACAGGCTCTTACATTATCCGCGTTCAATCGGCATCCGCCAACTGGACAAAGCGCATCGCACTCCGCTAAATTTACCCAACAAAGAGAGAAAGGGCTCCCGCTTCGGCGGGGGCTTTTTTTAATGAGGAATGAGCGCGCGGGTTTTGAGAACTTAGAGCTTAGAACTTTGATCTTAGAAACTCTAATCTCTAAACTCTAAGTTCTAAGATCTCATTCAGACCTGCAAGAAGGCATTTTACTCGCCAAATGGGGCCATTCACTTTTGCAAGATGCCATTTTACCCGCCAAATGTGTCCATACACTTTTGCAAGGTGGCATTTTCCCCACCAAATGCGTCCATTCACTTTTGCAAGGTGCCGTTTTACCCACCAAATGGGTCATTGCACTTTTGCGAGATGCCATTTTACCCACCAAATGTGTCCATTCACTTTTGCAAGATGCCATTTTTCCCACCAAATGTATCCTTGCACTTCTGCAAGAAGCCATTTTCCCCGCCAAATGGGTCATTGCACTTTTGCAAGGTGGCATTTTCCCCACCAAATGGGTCATTGCACTTTTGCAAGGTGGCATTTTCCCCGCCAAATGGGTCATTGCACTTTTGCAAGGTGGCATTTTCCCCGCCAAATGGGTCATTGCACTTTTGCAAGGTGGCATTTTACCCACCAAATGTGTCATTGCACTTTTACAAGGTGCCATTTTATCCGCCAAATGGGTCCATTCACTTTTGAAAGGTGGCATTTTCCCCGCCAAATGTGTCATTGCACTTTTGCAAGATGGCATTTTCCCCGCCAAATGGGTCCATTCACTTCTGCAAGGTGGCATTTTCCCCACCAAATGCGTCCATTCACTTTTGCAAGGTGGCATTTTACTCACCAAATGTGTCCTTGCACTTTTGAATGGTGCAGTTTTGCCCGCCAAATGTGTCCTTGCACTTTTGCAAGATGCCATTTTCCCCACCAAATGTATCCTTGCACTTCTGCAAGGTGGCATTATCCCCGCCAAATGTGTCATTGCACTTTTGCAAGATGCCATTTTCCCCACCAAATGTGTCATTGCACTTTTGCAAGGTGGCGTTTTACCCGCCAAATGGGTCCATGCAATTCTGCGGTTAAATTCCCTGACCCCTGACCACTGATCACTGCCCACTAACCACTAACTCCTCATTCCTAATTTTAGCAGTTTTTCTTCTTGTTCAAAAATGGGCGGGCGATTTTTGGCGGCGAGGTCGTTGCGGCGGCCGTAAATGTAATCCGTCATTTCAGCGAGAGTGTAGAGACGGTTAAAGTAAGCGATATTGGGGCCGGGGCAAATGGCGACGGGGGCGGTGGATTTTTCTAAACCGAGAGCGATGAGCGCAGAATTGCCGAGTTCGTGGCAAATGCAACTTTTTTCGTAAACGCGGGCGATTTGCTGCTTTTTTTCTTCTTCGGACAAATCCGATTTCAAAATCGCAGCCACTTTCTGCTTTTGATATTCGCGGCTTGCAGTGCAAATGACGCGGTCTGTAAATTCCGTATTATTTTGCAGAAATCCTTTGACGCAAATGGAGCCCGGATGACCTTCGCAAATTCTTTGCTTGCGGGCACATTCCGCGCTACTTGTCCGCAGATTGCTAAACGGAACGCCGAGCGGAGACGCATGACTAATCCAAAAATCTTCTTCGGTCGCCGCCGCTAATTTTTTCCGCGTTTCGTCATCGACGAGAGTCGCTTCGGGGACGAGCAAAAAAGGCGTTCCCCAACCGCAGCGATTCATCCCAAAATCGCGCATCAGCATTTCGGATTCTGCGTAATTTCCAACGCCGCCTTGGACGCTGAATTGCGGCGTAAACGGAATTAAACGATTAACGTCCAATCCATTTGCCGCATAATATTTTTGCACGGCTCCTAAAAATTGCGAACCCAAACTTTCTTTCTTTTGTTTAATTTCACCGAGAATTTTCGGGAGAGTTTCGCCCGGCGAAGGGAAAAGATGCCCGCCGCAGTTCATTCCAGATTCGACGCGGAATTCGCTCACTTCTAAACCTTTCCGCGCGAGAAATTTTCCTTGAATCATCGCTGAACGAAAATCGGAAATTTTCAAAACAATTTTTTTGTCAAATCCGCCGTTTTGATTGCGGTAAAAACACGGATATTTTTCCATTTCCGAAAAAAGCGACTGATTGATTCCCGCGCTGAGAACGAGATGTGTATTGCCGCACAGTGTGGATTCTGCGTAACCGCGAAGCGCTTCTTTGGCGTCGTCAAATCCGGGGCGGTCGAGCTTCACCATAATATTTACGTCGATTGAACCGACGCACATCGCTGCGGTTAAATTTTTTTCTTCGGCGGAGCGTTCCAAACCCGCGGGCATTTTTTGCCAAGCCAAATAACGAATCCGCAGCGGATCATCCGTCGGAAGCATTTGAAAATAACGGTCTTTTTCGGAATTTCCATTCAAATTTTCGGCTTGAATGCGGGCAAAATTTTGCTGAACCAAAATATTTATCAAATTCAGATAACGGCGGATGCGTTCTGCGCGGGCGTGTTCTGTTTTCGGTAAAACTTTTTCGTAGGGAAGGGAAAATTTTTGGGCGTAAAAAATTCCCATTTGCTCGATGAGCTTATCATCGACTAAAGAAATAACGGAATCGATTCCAAAATGCGCAATGCGTAACGGCGAATCATTGGTAAAACCGGTTCCCATGACAGGAACATAAAAACGATGAGCCATGGGTAAAAACTATAAAATTCGCATTCAAAAAGACAATGAAAAAGCCTTCCGTTGTAAATCTTTACAATGAAAAAAAGGAAACATTTCGGCGTTTACGCAGAGGAAAAATTAACTTGGGAAAAAATTGACTCAAAAGGAGACTTTATGCAGAATCCGTTTTGGAAAATGGCAAAGCTGAGCGCTGTCGCCGCACTGGGAATGTTCACGGCGAACGCATTTGCCGTGGATGCTTGCAAAGACGATATGGGACATGTAGGGAGCGGTCACGTGGTAAGCGGGAATCGAACGGGTTCTATTTCGGGAACGCAGTGGGGTTATGAACAATGGTCCGCGGGCGGTTCGAATTCGATGACCTATTATGATAATGGCACATTCAAAGCGGAATGGACGAATAACGACGACTATTTAGCGCGCGTCGGCTTCCGCTACGGCGATAACGGTCCCGGAGTCGATCACACGACAAAGCATTACACTGTCGATTATAAATACACCAAAACGGGAAAAGCTTCTTACGGTTACATCGGCGTTTACGGCTGGACGGTCAATCCGCAAGTCGAATATTATATCGTCGACGACTGGTATAGTCAACCGAATGAAAATTATGTCGGCAAAAAATTCGGTGAAATTACAGTCGATGGCGCAACTTATACGGTGCACGCCTTCTTGCGCCAGCAAGAAGCTTCGAAAACGGGAACTTCTACATTCTTGCAAATTTTTAGCATTCGCAAAACGCCGCGTCAATGCGGACATATCGATATTTCGGCGCATTTCAAAAAGTGGGATGAACTTTTCACGGGTCAAACCGCAGAATTGAAAGGTTCAAAAGGCGGCGGATCGACGACGTTAAAATTCGGTAAAGTGACGGAAGTCATGCTCATGAACGAAGCGGGCGGAAACGCTACGGGAACTGTCGATTATACCTATTTTGCGATGAGCGATAACGGCGAATCTTCAGAAGTAACGCCTGTAGAACCGGTCAAAGAAATTGAACGTCGCCCATTCCAAGGGGTAAAAGCAAAAATTCCGGGAGTCATCGAAGCGGAAAATTTTGATGAAGGCAATAACGAAGTTTCGTATTACGATGACAGTGAAACGGTTGAAGAAGGCGCAAATACCGAATACCGCGGCGAAAATTACTTCGTCGATATCGTGGGAACGGGCGACGGTTACGCGGTCGGTTATACGACTGCGGGCGAATGGTTAGAATATACCGTCGATATTGCGGCTGCAGGCGAATATACTGCAGAAGCATTACTCGTGAACGGTGCGACGGATGGAAGCATTTCCATTTCGGTTGATGGCGAAAAAGCGGGCGAAATTGCGTTTACCAAATCCGCAGATGAAAAATGGGAAACATACGCTCCGGCATCGGGCAAAGTAAAATTGCCGGCGGGCGAGCACATTATCCGCGTTACATTCGAAGATGGTTATTCGAATTTGGATAAAATCACCTTTAAGGCATTGGACGATACGGGAATTCATTCTTCTTTGCGGCTTCAAACGGCTGCGGGCACTTATCAAGTTTTCGATATGCAAGGTCGCATTCTCGGAAGCATTCAAGTTTCTGCGGGCTCTTCGCTCAGCGATGCGCTGCGCGCCCGTTTCCAAAACGCAGGCGCGTTTTTGGTGAAACGCGGAAATCAAGTGAAGATGATTCGCAATGAGTAAAATTTTTACTCGCGAAAATTAAATTCAGAATTTCCGAAGAAAGTTAATGCGAATGGCGCGCCGCAGGCGCGCCATTCATTTTACCTTCCTAAAATTTCCCATTTTCCATTCTCAATTCAAATAAAAAAGCACCGCTTTCGCGGTGCTTTTTCTGTAAAGCTTTCGTTATGCTTTAATAATCGTGTCTTTTGCCAAGACGACGATTCCCGAAGGCGTAACGTGGAACATTTTGCTATCGCGTTCCAAATCGTAGCCGATTTCAAAGCCGGCAGGAATGTGCAAGCCTTTTTCGATAATAGCACGGCGCACTTTTGCGCCCGGGCCAATCGTCACATCGGGGAAGAGAATGGATTCTTCGACGAGAGCATCTTTTTGAATGGACACCGCTGGCGAAAGCACGCTTTTGATGACGCGACCGCCACCAATCACGCAGCCCGCCGAAACGACGGAGTCAATCGCTGCGCCCGGGTGATCGGAATCGCCCGCACTGAAGAATCGAGCAGGGGGCTGATTCCAGTTGTAAGTGCGGATGGGCCAGTAATTGTTATACAAATCGAACGGCGGATTTTCGGAGCAAATGTCTAAGTTTGCGTCAAAGAATGCGTCGAGAGTTCCCACATCGCGCCAGTAACCTTTTGTTTCGGCACGTTCGCCGCGGACGATATTCGTGTTGAAATCGTAAACGTAAACAGGATAATTCGGATACAGCGCCGGGATAATGTCTTTGCCAAAGTCGGTTGCGCCTTCGCTAGAATGCTTCAACAATTCGCGGACAAGGAATTTGCTCGTGAAAATGTAATTTCCCATACTCGCTAAGCACCAGCCTGGACGTCCGGGCATTTGCTTTGGCTGTTTCGGCTTTTCTTCAAAGCCTATCATGCGATTGTCTTGGTCCACTTCGATAATGCCGAATTCGTGCGCTTCTTCGACGGGGACGGGAATCGCAGCGATGGTGAGAAGAGCTGCCCGCGAAAGATGGAAATCAATCATCTGATTAACGTCCATCTTGTAAATATGATCGCCGCCGAAAATGGCAACGATATCGGGACGTTCATCTGTAATCAAATTGATGTTTTGGAAAATGGCATCGGCGGTGCCTTTATACCAATCGCCACCTGTCCGCATCTGCGCCGGAACGAGGTCCACATATTGGTCTAAGCTTGCGTTCAAATTCCACGCTGCCGAAATATGTTTATTTAACGAATCGCTTTTGAATTGCGTCAAGACTTTGATTTTGAAAATTCCCGAATTGATGAAATTGTTCAAAACAAAATCGATAATACGATAAGTTCCGCCAAAGTGAACAGCGGGCTTGGCGCGGTCGCGAGTTAATGGCTGCAAACGGCTGCCTTGGCCGCCTGCCATGATCATGCAGAGAAAATTCTTGTTGTGTTCCCGATAGGACCAATTCATAAAAAATCCTTTCCAAAGTTTACACTTTTAATTTATGTAATTTTTGAAAAAATAGGCGAAATTTAGCAAAAAAAGGGAGAAGAAAAGAGAAAAACGCAGAATCGTCGCCTTTTTTATGGGAATGTAACTTTTCCTATCAATTTACAAAATTCTACTTTTTTGTGCAGTATCGTATTTTTGCAAAATTTTCTAAAAACTTTTACAATTTGACTCCGATTATTTGCTATTTTCTAATCGTTCGAATCAATCGAAACCTAACGTAAAACATAATAGGAGTTACCTATATGAGTCTTACTTTGAACGACATCAAGCACCCGAAAATTTCTACTTGGGTGAATGAAATGATCGCTATGTGCGAACCGGACAACGTGGTTGTTGTTGACGGTTCTCGCGAAGAATATGATGCTCTCATGCAGAAGTGCGTGAAGGCAGGTCTTGCAACACCGCTCAAGAAGAAGGAAAATTGCTACCTGTTCCGTTCTCTCCCGTCTGACGTGGCTCGTGTGGAATCCCGCACATTCATCTCTTCTGTGAAGGAAGAAGATGCAGGTCCGACCAACCACTGGATCGACCCGGCTCAGTTGAAGCAGACGATGCGCGAACTCTACAAGGGTTGTATGCACGGCCGTACCATGTATGTGATTCCGTTCTGCATGGGCCCGCTCGGTTCTGCTATTTCTAAGAACGGCATTGAAATTACCGACTCTGAATATGTTGTTCTCAACATGGACATCATGACTCGCGCTGGTAAGAAAGTTCTCGACATATTCAACGCAGACATCAATGCAGACTTCGTTCCGTGCCTCCACTCTGTGGGTAAGCCGCTCCGCAAGTGCGAAAGCGACAATGGCATTTGGCCATGCGCTGACGTGGAATACAAGTACATCACTCAATTCCCGGAAGAACACCTTGTTTGGTCCTACGGTTCGGGCTACGGTGGAAACGCTCTTCTCGGTAAGAAGTGCTTCGCTCTCCGTATCGCAACCGTTCTCGCTCGCGACGAAGGCTGGCTCGCTGAACACATGCTCATCCTCAAGCTCACCAACCCGAAGGGCGAAGTCAAGTATGTGACTGGCGCATTCCCGTCTGCTTGCGGTAAGACAAACCTCGCGATGCTCATCCCGACAATTCCGGGCTGGAAGGTCGAAACCATCGGTGACGATATCGCATGGATGAAGTTTGGTAAGGACGGTCGTCTTTATGCAATCAACCCGGAAGCTGGCTTCTTTGGCGTTGCTCCGGGAACTTCTGCAGAATCCAATAAGAACGCTCTTATCTCTGCAGAAAAGAACACCATTTACACGAACTGCGCTCTCACTGAAGACGGTGACGTTTGGTGGGAAGGCATCGGCTACCCGGCTAAGGGCAAGCTCGTTGACTGGAAGGGCAAGACTCGTGACGCTCTCCCGAAGGACAAGGCTCCGAAGGGCGAAGAAATGGCTCACCCGAATGCTCGTTTCACCGCTCCGGCAAAACAGTGCCCGTGCATTGCGAAGGAATGGGAAGATCCGGCTGGCGTTCCTATCAGCGCTATCCTCTTCGGTGGTCGTCGTCCGTCTACAATTCCTCTGGTTCATCAGTCTCTCAGCTGGAACCACGGTGTGTTCCTTGGCTCGATCGTGGGTTCGGAAATCACCGCTGCTTCTACCATTGATGCATCTCAGGTCGGTAAGATCCGTCGTGACCCGTTCGCGATTCTCCCGTTCTGCGGCTACAACATGGGCGACTACTTCAAACACTGGATTGAAATCGGTAAGAAGACTTCTGAAGACAAGCTCCCGAAGATCTTCTACGTGAACTGGTTCCGCAAGGATCCGAACAACGCTAAGCTTCCTGGTGGCTTTATGTGGCCGGGTTACGGCGACAACTCTCGCGTTCTCGCTTGGATTTTCGACCGTTGCGATGGTGTTGATAACGCTAAGGAAACTCCGATCGGTTACATGCCGAAGGATGGAGCCATCAATACTGAAGGCCTCGCTGATTACTACAAGGAAACCTTGCCGGAAATCACGAAGGTTGATGTAGAAGGCTGGAAGAAGGAACTTGCTGACGTGAAGGAAAATCACTATCCGAAGTTCGGTAAGCACCTCCCGAAGGAACTTTCTGAAATCATCGATATGATTCAGGATCGTTT
Source organism: Hallerella porci (assembly GCF_003148885.1). Lineage (NCBI taxonomy): Bacteria > Pseudomonadati > Fibrobacterota > Fibrobacteria > Fibrobacterales > Fibrobacteraceae > Hallerella > Hallerella porci. The sequence goes on from NZ_QGHD01000010.1 coordinate 41,637, forward strand.
GAACAAGGCTTAATCGCCAACCGTTCGACTTTCGAATGAAAACTCCTTGCTGCGTAAGCAGCGAGGAGTTTTTTTGATGGGAAAATTATTCTGCGGGGAAAATAAATTGGCAAATTTTTAAATTAGGCAAAAAAAGGAATTTTTTATGGCTCAATTTTGCAGATTTTGTAGCGCAGCAATGGAAGATGGCAGCTCTTTTTGTCGGAAATGCGGAAAGAAAGTCGATTTTGCAAGTGCGAATACAACGCAGCAAACTTCGGAACCATTTGCAGAACCGCCGATGATTGGAGAAAAGGATAATTTGATTACCCTTTTACTCGCCATTTTCTTGGGAACTTTGGGAGTGCACCGCTTCTACGAAGGAAAAATTGTGACCGGAATTCTTTGGCTGTTGACTGGCGGATTGCTTAGCGTTGGTTGGATTATCGATATTATTCTCATCGCAGTCCGTTTCGGTTCGCGCGGACGCTACTACCGCGTGTAAATCGGAAACGATAAATTTTCAAAGCGAACTTTCCACAAAGTGTGATGACTTTCGTGGAATTTTTTTTCGAATGCGGTGATGGGATTTTCGGGAGTGAAAATTTCTTCGGAAATGTTTGTGCGGAGTGAAAAATGCTTTGCCGCCAAATTTAATGCAAACGCAAATTCATCGGCGTAAATTTTCCAGTTTGTGCGCAATTCTAACTGCGGCGAAAGTTTGACGAGAGTGGGAAAAATCGGGTGCCCGTGAAAACGATAGCGGACTTCGGATTTTTTTGGCCACGGATTCGGATAAAAGAGAGCGTGAAATTGGATATTCCAATCAGCGGATTTGGCGAGGCGCCAAAAGTCGATGAGTTCGGCGCGGACATAAAAAACATTTTCCGGAATTTGAATTTCTTCGCCGCGGGCAGTTGCTTTGCTCAAACGAATTTCGGATTTGTCTATGCCGAGAATCGGATTCTCTGGAAATTTTTTGGCAAGCGCTAATGTCGAAAGTCCAGTGCCACAACCCGAATCGAGAATAATTGGTGTTTGAAAGTGCGAAACAAAATTGGCGGCAGCGTCAAAAGCTTCGCGGGTATGGTCGGCGATTGGACGGCGAAATTCGCTATCGAGATAACGCGAAACGAGCTCTTCTAAATCGGGATGAATGCCGTCTTGATTGCTTTCAACTTCTTTGGAATTTCCGATCATTTGACGTTCCTCGTGTTAGCGAAACGCTTGGCGAATGCGCAGCGTCTGCAAAAAGTTTCGGTTAATTTATGCTGCAAAAATCCGTTGCGCATTTGAGTCGCGCGAATTCCTTCAAAAATTTCGGCAAAAGAATTTTCGGGAAATTTTCCGAGGACGATTTGTCCGCGATAATCTAAGCAGCAAGGGACGACGCGTCCGTCGAATAAAATGGCGCATTGATCTTTGACGCCGTGGCAAGTTCCGTTTTCATTTTCTTCGGCTTTGCCATTGGGCCATTCAAATCGCGAATCGCGGTGAATGTAAATTCTTCCACAAATCGGCGTGCTTTTTCTCCGAACAGAAAATTCAGAATCGCAAAGAGGAACGTGAAAATATTCGGTGAGCTTTTGCAAAACAATTGAATTCCAATCGCGCGAAATGGCATCGGAATGATCGTTCCACAGGCGAAAATTCACATAAACTTCGGGATGTGTATTGGACAATGCATCGGTAAAATCGAGAGTTTGCTGTAAAATTTCTAACGCTTTTTCTCGGGGCAAGTAAGCGTAAGCGTGAGTCGAAAAATTGATTTGCCGAATTATTTTGCTGCGTAAAATCAGCGGGGAATTTTTGGCGATGAGAGATCCGTTCGTCGTTAAATTGACGGGGATTTGAAAACTTTCTGCGATTTGCAAAATGCGTGGAAATTCCGAATGCAAAAGCGGTTCGCCCAAAACATGCAAAAAAATTTCTTCGACATTTCCCGATAATTTTTGCAGCACATTTTGAAAAAGTTCTGCGGACATTTCGCCGCGAGAATTTTGAAGAGTTGCGCTCGGACAAAATGGGCAGCAGAAATTGCAACGTTCGGTGATTTCGATGTAGGCGTATTTCATCGGTTAACGCAATTTCTTTAAATCGAGTTTTAAAAGAACCGCAGCGAGAATTGCCGAAACCGTATCTGAAACGGGAGCCGCTACAAAAACGCCGCGCAATCCGAAGAACAAAGGTATGATCAAGAGAAACGGAATGAGGACAATCAGTTGTCGACTTAAATTCAAAAACATCGCACGGCCAGGTTTTCCCGTGCCTTGAAAATAATTGCCGCAGACCATGCCGCAGGCGATCGTCGGCAGCGCAAAAAGGAAGGTGCGCATCGCAGAACTAGCAAGAGTTAAAAGTTGCTCATTTCCCGCGCTGAAAAATCCGACGAGCCATTCCGCTTTCATTTGAACCAAAAGCCAGCAAAGACACATCCAAAGAATGCTAATCGTGAGCATGACTTTTAAAGTTTGCTTCACGCGCCCGAATAATTTTGCACCGTAATTGTATCCGATAATCGGTTGTCCGCCTTGCACAAATCCGATGACGGGTAAAATCAAAAGCATCGCGATGCTGTTGGCAATGCCGAAGGCAGAAACTGCTAAATCGCCGCCATACGGAGAATTGGAACCGTAATGCACCAAACTTTTATTCAAGACGACATTCATAAGGCTGTTGCAAATTTGCATTAAACTCGGCGGAAGTCCCATGATGTAAATGCGCCGCAGATAAGGAAACTTGAGCTTCATTAAATGCAGAGAAATTTTGATGGGAGTCGATTTTTTGAAGAAGAATTGCATAACAAAAATCGTCGTAATCGCTTGTGCGAGAATCGTCGCCCACGCAGCGCCTTCGATTCCCCAATGAAATTTTATGATGAAAAGCCAATCGAAAAATGTGTTCAATCCGGCACCGAGAAGATTTCGAAACATCGCTGTTTTCGGATGCCCGAGAGAACGAATAAAATGATTCATTCCCGGCGTTACCGTTTGAAAAACCGCTCCGATTAAAATGATTCGCATGTAATTCGTTGCATAGGGAAGAGTTTCTTCGCTCGCACCAAAAATTTTGAGCAAAGGCTCCATAAAAATTTCGCCGAGCACAAACGAAATCAAAGCCATCACGATGAGAAGGGTAAACGAATTGTTTAAAATGAGAGCAGCTTGGCCGTATTTTTTTTGCCCAAGACGAATCGCAAAAAGAGTGTTTCCGCCGACGCCGACGATCATCGAAAGCGCCATGATGAAAAGCATAATCGGGAAGCAAAGCGTAATGCCTGCGATGCCTAAGTAGCCGACTCCCGCAGCGACAAAGTAGCGGTCGATGACATTGTACAACGATTCAACGGCCATGCTGACAATCGCTGGAACGGAGAAGGCGAGAATCAAACGGGGAATGCTTTGCGTTCCGATGCTATTTAATTTATTGTTCGTCATTACTTTTGAATGCAGCGAATGCTTGCGCCAAATTCGGAATTGAATTTTTCAAAATGAATGTCCGAAGAATTCTTTTTGAAAACGGCGACCGAGCCTTCTTCTGTCCAGAAGAAGGCTTTTTCGCCCGCGTCTTTGAATTTTTTATTGGCAGAACCGACGCGGGCGAAATTCGCGCCGCCTGCGCGAACGGCAAAGCTAAATTCGTCGGCGCCGTCGCCGTTATCGTTCCAGCCAAAAGTCGCCTTCAATTTTTTCGCCGGTTCCTTGCCAACTGCAGAAGCGAGATTTTTCCAATCCGAAATTTTCGGCAAACGAAATCCGGTTGGGCACGCAATTTTTGCGCTTTCTAAATTGTAAAGTCTTCCCCAAACGTTGCATTGCACGCAGAGCGAACCGTTAACGGGCGCGTATTTTCCGTTTTCGGCTAACCAAACCGCATCGCCAATGCGCACCCATTCGTAGCGTTGACCGTCGCGCGGATCGTTGTAAACGCCTTGAATTTCGGGGTCGCCGCTCGGATCAAATGTCTGCGGAAAATCGGCGATGGTTCCTCTTTCGTAAACGGCAATCGATTTGATTTTTCCGCTTTCGTAAAACTGCGTCATCTTTCCTTGAATGGCGCCGTGCTCGTACGAAATTTCAGCTTTGACCGAACCGGATTCGTAAAACTCTTTCGCTTCGCCTTCTTCTTTTCCGTTCACAAAATTCTTCTCGGATTTTTTTGCGCCCGATTCGTAGAATTCAATTTGCGGACCATTTTTTTGATCGTTTACATATTGCGCTTGCAAACGAATTTTTCCGCTGGGATAATTTTCTTTGCGAATGTCATCGCAGCCGAAAAAGCAAAAACAAAAAATGAAAACGAGAAAAAATTTTTTAGGCATTTTCATTCTCCGAAAGCGGTTCCATGTGAATGTTAATTTGTGTCTGCTTGCCATATTTTTGGCGCAGTTTTTCTTCGATTTCGGTCGCGACATCGTGCGCATCGACGAGAGAAATATCGTGGTCTAATTTTATGTGCACATCAATCGCATAAATGCTTCCGATTTTTCGCGTTTGCAAATGATGTAAAAAGCGGACTTTGTCGGTGTTGCGGATAATGCGAATAATTTCTTCTTCGACATCGGGCGGAAGCGATGCTTCTAACAATTCTTGAATATTGGGAAAGCCGATTTCAAAGGCGACTTTTGCGATAAAGAAACTGACGATTACCGCAGCAATCGGATCAAGAATGGCGAATTTTCCGCCGAGGAAAAATGCGCCGCCGATTCCGGCGAGAGTGCCGATACTCGAAAGCGCATCGGAGCGGTGATGCCACGCATTTGCAATGACTGCGGGACTATCGATGCGTTTTCCGACAAAGGCTGTGTAACGGTAAAGAATTTCTTTGACCGCAATGCAAACCGCAGCAGCGATGAGCGCAATCGCTTCGGGAACTTCGGGAGTTTCTCCTTGCAGTGTCGCATAAATTTTTTGCACGCTGTTGGTGAAAATTCCGATGGCGACTGCGAGCAAGGCAACGCTAATCAAAACCGAGGCGAGAGTTTCAAATTTTCCGTGGCCGTAAGGATGTCCTTTATCGCGTTCCTGTCCCGAAATGCGGATGAAAAGGATGACAATGAAATCGGTGACAAAATCGGAAAGAGAATGAATTCCGTCGGCAATCATCGCAGCAGAATTGCCAAAAATTCCCGCAATCAATTTTCCTGCGGTTAAAATCAGATTCACAAAGAATCCAATCCAAGTTACTTTTTGAGCTTCACGAGTACGATCGAGCATGCGCATAAGTTAGAAACTTCAATGCCTCACGAAAAGAGTCATTTAAACCGAGAAACCCCCGCACTTGCGTGCGAGGGTTTTCAAGGGTGGGTAATCGGACTCGAACCGACGACAACCAGAATCACAATCTGGGACTCTAACCAATCTGAGCTACACCCACCATAAAATGGTGCGAACCAAATATAACAAAGGTTCGAAAATTTTTAAAGGGGTTTTGCGAAAAAATTATTCTTCGCTTTGTTCCTTATGGCGTCTTAAACGGATGAAATTCGCCCGTTTATAGTCGTTTCGATGTTCGTTGCAGAACCGCGGATAGATAAATTGCTTCGGAAATACTTTAATTTCGAATAAATTATCGCAACCGTCCAGACAGCAGCGGAACTTGAGATCCATCACATCGGTGTAGTTGTGGCGGAAGACAATATTTTTCGCATCAATGTTTTCGATGTCTTTCTTTTGCTTTTGGCGATTTTTAATATCGCGGTGAAGCGGGCAGTATTTGGCAATCGGGTGACCCCAAAATTCGCGACCGCAGCCCGGTTCTTGGCAAATCTTGAGTTTGATACGTTTTTTCTTTTTGTATTTAGGTAACTGCATAGCGATAGTAAATTTACTAAAAAATGAGAAAAATGGGAATGGAGTTAATGAGGAGTTCTCCGGAGTCCCGATGGAATAATTTTTCATGTAAAATGTTATCTCCGGACTTCCGATGAACAAATTTTGCGTGTAAAATGTTATCTCCGGAGTCCCGACGGACAAATTTTGCGTGCAAAATGTTATCTCCGGACTTCCGATGAATAAATTTTGCAAAAATTAGGCGCTTCGCACGAGTACATTAAAAATTTTCCGATCCAAAACTTCGCGTTTCCCCCGCGCGGCTACGCCGCGCCATTATTTGGTAAATGTTTTTTTACACAAATTTTGGTCTCTTTTTTTCGGTTTCAAGCGTCTATATACATTAGACTCTTTTTGGAGGAATTATGCTTAAAATCTTTTGGTGTTTGGTTTTTGCGCTCTTGTTTTGGGGCGTTGGCTGTGAAAATGCAGAAGTTTCGCTAGAAATGGCGGATGAAAATGTCGCCCAAGTGGAATTTTTGGATGTGGGGCAGGGGCTTTCGGTGCTTTTTTCGGTGAATGGGCGGAAAAATGCGGCGGTTTTTGATGTGGGGAATGATTCAACGGGATTTTGGGATTCGTTAAAGGTGCGAGGAATTCGCCATTTGGATTGGATTTTGGTGAGTCATTGGCACCGGGATCATGCGGGAAGCCTTTTGGAATGGGACGGAACGGTCCAAGTGGATACTCTTTTTTATGGCGGCGATACGAGCGGCGTTTGGCTGCGCGACAGCGTTTTCTCGCTGGCGAAGAAGTGGAAAACGCCGACAGTTTCTGCGATTCGCGGGAAAATTCTCCCGTGCGATTTGTGGAAATGCAAAGTTTTATGGACGCCGGAATTTTCGTCGTGGGAAGGCAATAGCGCAAGTGCTGTGCTGCAAATTGCGGATGGAAAATCGCGGGCACTTTTCGTCGGCGATTTGGAACGCGATGCCGAAGAAGAATTGATGGAAATGTCTGCGGATTTGCGGGCAGAGCTTTTGCAAGTGGGACATCACGGTTCGAAGACGAGTTCGTCGCTCCCTTTCTTAGCGCAGGTTTCGCCGGCGGTTGCGGTGATTTCGGTGGGGAAGGGAAATGGCTACGGGCATCCGGCAAAGGAAACCATGCAGAAACTTTTCCGCGTCGTAGGCGATAGCAGCTGCATTTTGAGGACGGATTTAAGCGGCACGATTGCGTTTGATTGGAAATGGGGAAAGGGAATTATGCGGAGAAATCAAGATGAATAATCGGAGTCAAATTTTCTACATTTTTCGCATGAAAAAATTTTCGCTTACGATTTTATTTTTGGCGGCCGCTTTGTTTGCAGAACCCGCAGAAACGATAGAAAGCGTGAATGCGGATTCTTCGGAAAAAGTCAATTCTCTTTCGGACTCGGCGCAGACATTTTCTGCGGGCTTAGCCGCATCGGAAAAAGATTCTTCGGCTGTGGTTTCGCTCGCTCCGGCAGAAACTTGCCCGTCGGATTCCATTCTTTCGGCGAATTATGCGAATTGTCAGCAAGCATTAAAAATTGTCGTGAATGCGCAAATGGATGCGAATAACGGCGGCCGCGATCGTTCGATGGAAATGGCTCGGACAGCGGGATCATTCCTCGGCGGCGCTTTAATCGGATTCCTCATCGGTTGGCTGTTGCTTTAATTCCGCATTTTTTATTAAATTATTCCTCACTATGAATTTTTACAAACTTTCCGTTCACGTTGAAGGTTCGTCGAAGACACACTTTGTGCGTCTCCCCGAATTTTTCGGGCGTGTTCTTCGGGTGGGAAAGGTTGTGGTCGTGTTGGGAATTGCGCTGCTCGTTTTGCAGGTCGGCGTTTTATCGTCTTATGATTTTTTGAAAAATCGGACAATCGGCAGCCGAACATCGCTCATTAAAAAATTGAACAAGGAACAAGCGCGTCTAGATTCGCTGAATCTTCAAATGGAATCGCGCTTTGCAAATGAAGATTTGCTGCATTATAAATTTGGACTGAATCCGACGGATCGTTCTGCGCGGGAAATGGCAATCGGCGGACCAGAAAGTCCCGATGTCCGCTTAAAGCGTTCTGCAAATCCGATTTTAGATTATTCGATGCTCCTCAAAGAAAAGACGGAACAGTTCCGCGCCAAAGCATTTGAAAATGAACGCAGTTTCTCGGAAGTGGCGGGATTCGTCGGGCAGCAATACGCCCATTGGAAACACGTGCCGTCGATTTCTCCGACAACAGGACGTTACGCTTCGGCATTTGGCAGCCGCATTCACCCGATTACAGGCGTCGGCAGAATGCATAATGGCATCGATATTTCGAATAGCAAATGGACGCCGATTTATGCGACCGCAGACGGTGTCGTCACCATTTCGCGTTTCAGTGAATCGTTTGGCAATTACGTCGCCATCGATCACGGCAACGGATTTGTCACCAAATACGCTCACATGCAATCGTCCTCGGTCAAGCAAGGACAATTTGTGAAGCGTTATCAATTAGTTGGGTATATGGGAAACACAGGCCTTTCGGCCGGACCGCATTTGCATTATGAGGTCTGGTTCAATGCGAAGGCAGAAAACCCGCTTCGTTATATTCTCCCTGGAGAATACGCGGTTCAGTAAACCCGTAAAATTCATTCATGAAGTTGCTTCTTTTGGCGGCGCTTGCCGCTTGGGAAGCGTGTCCTTATTTTTCTGAAATTCTTCCCGATCCGCAGGAAGTGGAAGATGCGCGTGGGGAATTTGCAGAAATTCGTTTGCCCGAAAAATTTCGGCGGGGCACGCTTTCGGTGGTTAATGAACAAAAAAAAGTTTGGAGCGGAATTGTATCCGATACGGTAAAGCGAATTTTGCTGATTCGCGATACGAGTCTGTGTCCGCTGCTAAAAGGTTTGCTCTGTCGCCCTTTGACGGGAACGGCTCTTCCCAATTCTCGTGAAGCGATGTGGACTTTATCGTCGCCATCGTGTGCGGATACTGCCAAACTTCCGATTCCCAAAGCGGGGGAATCCTTTGTGCGAAGCGGCGAAGCTTTTGATGCATGGGAATGGGAAAAGCCTTCGCCCGGAATTCCGAATGGAATTTTTGAAAAAGGCATCGTCGATTGTCATTTAAATATCGACACGTTGATTTATGCAGAAAATGGTTGGCGCGGCGAGTGGACTCTTTCCGGTTGCGATTCCGCAGAAATTGATGCCAAGTTTTCGGGAATTACAGCATTTGCCGAAAAGGAATGGCGCGGGACGCTTTTCCGCGGAGTGCGTTCGCCGTTTTTTACTTATCTCACGGCGGATGCGTTTCATTTGACGGTGAAACTTCCCGAAGATGATGTGCCCGGGAATGATTTTGTGGATTCGCTTTTTGCAAAACCGGGCGCTTTTCCGGTGCGCTTTACCGAAGTGCATCCTTGTCCCGAAGAAGGCATGCCCGAATGGATTGAAATTTACAATCCCGCATTACGAGAAGTTTCGCTTGCGCAGATGAGTTTGTGCAAAGACAAAACGCAATTTCCTAGCGCCGTTTCCATCCAAAAACACGAAAGCATTGTCCTCGCCAAAGATACCGCAGCGATGCGTCTTTATGTCGGAAATTCCGAAGTTAAAATTTTGCCGGTGAATTTTGGCTACTTGAAAAATGCAGCGGATAGTCTTTACCTTTGCTACGGAAAGGAAAAAGTCGATTCGGTTTTCTGGGGAAAGCTCACGCAAATTCAACCGAAATGCCCCGCGGGATTTGCGGTAGCCTCAGGACGAAGCGAAGACAGTCCGGGATTTCAAACGCCGGGAAGCCTTGCCCGCGATACCGCGTTACCGTTTCAAGTCGAATGGAATGCCCGCGTTTTTTCGCGGAAAAAGTCTGCGAATCCGTTGATGGTGCGCATCCGTTCGGAATTATCGGTGACCGTGGAATTGATTTCGGGAAAGGGAGATTTGCTTTGGAAAAAGGAATTACCCGCCGAAGCGAGCGGAAATGCGTGGACCGAAATTCCGCTTTTGCAAAAAGGATTTCCGGGCGCTAATTTTTTACGATTTTCCGCGGGCTCGCATGAAAAGCGCGTCGGCGTTGTGCTGAGGCCGTAATGCGTCGCTGGATTTGGATTGGACTGTTTGCGATTTGTGCCTTCGCCGATGTGCGTGTGCCGTTACCTTGGTCAGCGGGCATTTGGGAAACGGACGCAAATCCCGCTAAAAAATGGGAAGGCTTTCGCTTGGGACTTCTGTGGACGGAACCGATGGAAGATGTTGATTACGAAGTCGTCGGCTTTGCTGCAGAATGGGGCGGAAAACGCTACCGCTTACAAACGGTTTTTGTGAGCGCTTTTTTGGATTCCATTTACCGCAGCGAAAATTTCGAACTTTCGGGCGCATTGCATTGGAATCGATTTTCCATCGGCGCGGGCGGAACTGCGGAAATTCAAATCGTTCCCGGCGAAGCTTCGTGGGCGCGTTTCGTCGGGCGCACCGGAATTTCTGCGGAATTGATTTCGCACATTTCGGTGGGAGCGTGGGGAATTTTTCCGAGCGATTTCGAAGAGAATTCTTACGGCGGTGAAATTTTTTGGGAACCGAGCTCAAATTTTCGCAGCGGAATTGCTTCGCTTTATCGAAAGCCAAAAGGCTGGATGTTTGGATTCATGCAAAAAATGCGTTTAGGCGTGCTCGAATTTCAAGGCGAAGTCGTCTTTCCGGGACCGAAAATCGGCGTTGGCATAGCGTTCAACTGGGAAGGAATCGGCGCAAGCTTCGGCGTTCACCGCGATGCGGATTATATGAATTCAAAAATGGCGGGACTTTTTTGGAATCGTGAAAAGTAAAATTAAATTATCCTAACAACAAAAATTCGTAAGTTTTGGTAAATTTTGAGGCATGATGGATTTGGCTTTTTTAGCTTTTGCGATATTCTTCTTTTTTACGACGATTATTTTGCTCGTTCAAATTCTTCCGTTAAAACGGAAAGTGGATTTGATCGATTTAATCGACAAAAAAACGAAGAGTTTACTCGCTATTATCGACGCGGATTCTTTTCATGTGCTTTCGGCATCGGCTGCACTGCGGCAAGTGCTTGGTTTCTCGTCCGAAGAATTGAAACAGCACAGTATGCGGGAATTTATTTTTCCTGACGATGAAAAATTGTTGAATACCGCTCTCGAATCTTCGCTGAATAAAGATAAAACCGGTTATGCGGGCGAAACGACAATCGAACATCTGCGGCTTCGTTTAAAAGACGTGCGTTATGGTTGGCAGTGGTATGAACTGTTTGGATTTTTCACGACGTATAATTCCAAGCGGATTTTGTGCTGCACTTATATGCCGTTAAACGAACAGATTTTGACGAAAGCCGATTTGATTGAAAAAGAAAATTTGCTAAAAGTTTTGATGAATAATTCTTTTGGGATTATTTGGACGATGGATTGTTTGTCGCGGCAGTTGATGCTTTTAACGCCGATTTCGCGGGAACGTTTTGGCATCGACGATCATCCGATTGGAGCGATTACATCGAACGAAGAAGTTTTTACCGCCGACACCTTGCAGAGATTTCGGGCGATGATAAATCAGCGCATTGAACTTTTGGCGAGCAACGGCGAAGAACGCGATTTGCCACAAGATTTAGAAATTACCGTGCAAAATCGAGACGGCTCTACGGTGAATATGATTACGCGCAGCACTCTCGAAAAAAATGATTTGGGCAAATATATTTTATACGGCATTAGCCTAGTGGTTCCGAAAAAATGATTTTTTTGCAAGAAGCTTTTGAAGAAGCTTTAAAGGCGGTGGGAGTTTCGTTTCCGAATCCCGCTGTCGGTGCCGTCGTTGTAAAAGAGGGAAAAATTGTCGGGCGCGGGCATACGCAAGTGGTGCATGGGCCGCACGCCGAAGTGATGGCGTTGCGCGATGCGGGCGAACTCGCGAATGGGGCGACTTTATTTGTGACTCTAGAACCGTGCTGTCATTACGGGCGAACTCCGCCGTGCACGAATGCGATTATCCAAGCGAAAATTCAGCGGGTCTTTTTTGCGCATCGCGATCCGAATCCGCTTGTTTTAGGGAAAAGCGAACGCATTTTAGCGGACGCCGGAATCGTTTCGGAATATGTTGAACCGCCGCAAGAATTTTTGCGCTACTACGAAGCTTACGATTACTTTGTGAAGTATCAGCGTCCGTTTATCGAATTGAAAATTGCAGAATCCGCAGACGGTTTCATCGCAAACGCAGACCGTGCGCCGGTACAAATTTCGGGCAACGAGGCTTCGATTTGGACCGCGAAATGGCGGCGCACTGCGGAATGTATTTTAATCGGCGGAGGAACTGCACTCGCGGATAATCCGCGTTTAACTGTCCGCGGTGTTTGCGGCAATTCTCCGCAGCGAATCGTTTTAGCGGGCGCACGCCTTCTTCCGCGGACTCTTCATCTTTTTGAAATGACTTCACCGAAGACAATTGTTTATAGCCGCATTCCGCAGCCCGATTTAAAAGAAATCGCCGAACTGAAAATTTTACCGAGCAATGATTTTACCGAAAATTGGAAATGCATTCTCCGCGATTTGCAAGAAAAAGGCATTCACCGTTTAGCGGTAGAAACGGGCGCAACGTTAATGCAAAAGATTTTAAAAAGCGGTTTGTGGAATCGAATATACGTCATTCGTTCGCAAAAGAAATTGGGAAATGGACTCGCGTGGCGCTCAGGAAATGAGCCCGCGATGCAGTGCATTGAAAAATTTCAAGACGACGAAATTTTTTCAGCGATTCAAGAATTGCATTAAAAATTGAAAATCATCGGCTTCAATTTGCCGTGATTACCCGCGCGGAAATAATAAAGTCCGGGCGCAAAATGGCGCAGTTCTTCGGCTTCGATGCAGAAATGCGTGCCGGTGTATTCTTGCTTTTTCGCAAGCTTTCCTGTGCGTGTGCGGATTTCGATGAAATGTTTATTCTCGGGAAGTTTCGCAAAACAAAGCGGTGTATCGCCGCGCCACGGGCTTGGATAACTGCGCATCGGCAGAGAATCGTGGACGATTGGCGTTTGCGATTCTTCGTGAAGACGCGAGAGAATTAAAACTGCATTTTCGGAGTTGTCAATTTTCGTCGCAAGTTGAATAGCGGTAATTGTATCGAGAGAATAAAATTGAACGGGCTTCGATTCGCCGTAAAGGGCGACGCTTGCGCGACCGCGGAAATTTTCTAAATCCGGAAAAGAATCCGAAGTGATGCGATAATAAGCGATTGCGGGCGGAGTTAATGAAACTGTGTCAATTTTTGTCGGAAGAATTTTCGGTGTCGATTTCCAGCGAGGCGCATCTTCGGTAAAACGCAAACTCGAATCGTAAACAGCGCGCGAGCCCGAGAAGAAAAGGCGTTTCGCAAAATCATCAAAGGCAGAGTCGGGGTCAATTTTTTTTGATTGCAATTCGGCAGCAAAAATATCTTCGAATAATGCGGTTTGATTTTTAGAATAGCGTTCCCAAAAATTTTTCCCGATTCGATTCCCGTAAAAATTTTCGTTGTAAAGTTCCCAAACGGCGATGCCGTAAGGAAATTGATTTTGATTAAAACTTTTCTGCATCGAAGAAAAGAAGGAAGGCAAATAAGCCCAATAATCATTGACATCGGGCGCGCCGATTTCTTCTTGCGCAGTCGCGGACGCTTCAATCCAATAAGAAGTTTGATATTCTTCGGCAATATATGCGGTTTGAATCGCATGATAAAATTCGTGAAATGCAGTTGCGCGTAATATCGGACCGAATTCTTCGGCGTAATTTTTTTGTGTTACCGAATTGATCATCGGTTGATTCGCCAAATAAAATGTGCAATGCGAATCGGTATCCATTAAATGCGGACTTTGTGCGGATGCAAAAATAAAATCGTTTTCAAAGACGATTTCTGTTTCATCGAGATTTTCTTCAAAAGAATAAGTCAGCGCATAACATTCGATAAATCCGCCGAAGAGAAATTGATTGCTGCGCATCGAAGTAATATCGACGACTTCAACAGGATATAAAAGAGAGTTATTTTCTTTTTGAAAGTGATAAGTTTTCTTTTTTCCTTGGGGCGCTCGATAGCCGATTTTTTGGATGTAATAAGTCCACGCTTTTTCGAGGGAATTTGCGAGAGAATCGACGAAAATTTCGGTAGTCGCGTGAATGCCTTCGAGAACATAGAAAATGCGAAAATGTTCGGTGTCGCGAGTTTTTACAGCCGACGAATCGTAATAAAATTCAGCGTCGCAACTTGTCGTCGATTGATAAGCGACGCGGGCAGAGGCTGCATTTTTCACATAACGATTTTCTAAAATTTGCGCTCTTCCGCAGATCGGATCGGCAAAAATTGCCCCGACGAAAATTCCGAGGAGAAGGCAAATGAAGGCTTTCATCGCGAAGCCTTTTTTTGTGCGCGGAAAAGAATATCGCGGGCGAGACTCTCAATTTTTGCATCTTCTTCGACGGGCTTTTGCATTTGCGATTTCATGCGAGCATCGATGAGAAGCGGCGCGTCGCATTGCCAATGTTTTTGCTGAATATTTTCGTTAGCGCCGTAAATGTCTGCGGCGGGATCGCTGCGGGTAAATGTTACCCAAAGCCAGTTGTCGATATTTTTTGCAGCAAAGTGAGAATCGTCGGCGATGGTAATCAGCGGAAATTTTTCGCGACATGAAAAAGAAGAAATGGCGCGGGTCAGAGCGTGCATGTCTGCAGACGGTTTCGCTTGAATCACGAGTGCACCGGGAAACGCCATTTTCGGATTGGAAAATCCTTCGGGCAAATGCAGCGAAGAAAATTCTTCTTCTGAATTTCCGAGAGTGCGAATTTTTTCACCGGCGGCAGCGAAGATAACTTTGGAACCGTGATTTAATGAACGCCCCGAATAATCGAGAGTGTCAATGGTTGTTTCGGTTTGAAAATGAACATCGCGATGAAATTGAATGCGTTCTAGAATGTGTATAAAGTAACTAACGACTTCTTTTGTGTGTAAATTTGGCGCATCTTCGCGGGCAGCGATGAACAGATATTTTGAAAGAGAAACTTGATTAAATCCGAGAAGCGCATTGGCTTCTTTTAAAAGTTCCATCGGCTCGCGATTTTGGATGTATGGCTGATAACGTTCACGTCCGATGGCGAGCAAAAGTGGATGCACGCCCGCAGCATCGACGGCGTTCATTTCTTCGATGCCGGGAACGGATGCGGGAACCATCGGCTTCACGAGTTCTGCGATAAATTCTCCGAAAACAGAATCTTCTTGCGGCGGCCTGCCGACAGTTGTAAACGGATAAATCGCATTTTTTTTGCAGAAAACTTTTTTCACTTTTAAATAAGGAAAATCGTGTTTCGCAGAATAATATCCGATGTGATCGCCGAAAGGTCCTTCGGGTTTTAACGTTTTCGCGATTTCACCTAAAATGCAAAAGTCCGCATCGGCAGAAATGCGGTAGCCGTTCCATGTTGTGTAACGGAATCCGCGTCCGCCGAGAAGACCGGCAAAGATGAGCTCCGAAAGATTTGCAGGCATCGGCATAATCGCTGCAAGAGTGTGCGCCGGAGGTCCGCCGAGCCAAATGCTAACGGAAAGCGGTTTCCCTTGAGCGATGGCCGCTTCGTGATGACGCGCGATGTCGCGTTCAATTTGATAATGCAAACCGCATTCGGCATTTTGCACGTAATCGTTTCCGGAAGTTTGAATGCGATACATGCCGAGATTGGATTTGAGCATGTTGCGTTCGCCGGGCATTTGCGAAAAGACTTGTGGCAAGGTGAGAAATGTGCCGCCGTCATCTTGGTGCAAACGGATTTGCGGAAGTTCGCTGAGTTGCGTTTCTTGTTCGAGAACGGGCGCTTTGAAAGTTTTTTTCGGAAGCGCAGAAATTCCTGCTTGCGGTAAAGAAAATAAATTTCGCGGACGGCGGAAAATTTCTGCGGGATTTGCGTGAAAGTCAATTGCAGCTTTGGCTGCGCACAATGTTTTTCGAAACAGAAAATGGGTGCGCTCTAAAGTGCCAAAAATATTTGCGGCTGCGCGAAATGGGGAATTTTGAACGTGCTCAAAAAGCAATGCAGGAAGTGCTTCGCGGGTAGCGATTTCTGCAATTTTGGGCATAAGCAAATCGGGCGAAACTTCTTCGGAAATGCGCAAAAGCATCCCGTGCTTTTCTAAATCCAAAAGCGCACTTTCTAACGATTTGTAAGGCATGGGGGCTCCTAGCCCGCAGAAAATCCCGATTGGAATGCGCGGAAACTTTCTGTCGCATGGCGCGATTCATAAGAATCTTTTGCACGAAGAAGTGCAGCGCGTTCTTGGAAAGCGTAAATAATGCGGGCTTTTTCGAGAGCTGCGACAAGTTCCGCTTCGCCGCTAAAAGACAATTCGTCAGAAGCTTCCCAAAGCGAATTTTCATTTTGCTCGGAATGTTCTACGCGGAATTGTAAAAAAGGTCCTTGCTTTTGTTCTGCGGTCCACGAATTTCCTTGAACCGAAGTCACGTAACCTTTCCAGTTGAGAATGCGGAAACCTGCGACAAGGCGGAATGAAACGAGCGCGCCGACTTTTAAATCTTCGTCTAAGCGGAATAAGAGCGCAGGCTTTTCGCCCACGTAAAGAATCAGCGGAAAGACGTGGAGAAGTTTCGAAGCTTCGCTTGCGTCAATTTGAAAACCGGATGTCTGAAAGATGTTTCCCATCGTACTTATAAAGATAATAAAATTGCGCGGAACCAAGCGATGAGGAAAATTGCAAAGTAAAGAATCCAGAGGAAAAAATCAGCGGGCGTAGGCTTTCGTCCCCATAACAGAAATTTTTTTCGCGGTAAAAAGCCGACGAAAATGCCGAGAGCGAAACCGTAAAAATGGCCGAGAATATCGGACTTTTCTCCGATGCCCAAAAAGACGGCGAGAAGCAGAGTCGAAAATAGAGGCGCGAAGCGTCGCAGAAGACCGTGGAATGTCCGTGGCATTAAGCGAAATTCAATTGCACCGAGAGCGCCGAGTGCGCAAAAAACAAAAGTGGAAAATCCGAGAGCACGGAAATTTTGTTGCAGAGAAAGTGCAACGAAAAAATTGGCAATGGCCGATGCGACGACGAGCGGAAACGCGATGCGGGAAAGCGGCAATCGAAAAGCGAGTAAATTGAGAACGACATAGCCCGAAATTAAATTGGAAACTAAATGATGCGCATCGCCGTGGAGAGTGAGCGCTGTAATCGGACGCCACCAATCGCCCGCGAGAATTTTTTCGGCATCGGAAATTCCCGTATGATAAAATCGGCTGCCTCGCGACGAAAATTGGAACAGCGTAAAAATAATGGGAACGATTAAAACGATTAAGGGCGAAAGCGAAAGGCGAAAGGCAAGCGGCGGATTTTCTTTGGACGGTGGATTTTCTTGATCGTAAAGAACGATTTGCGCTAAGGCATTTTGCAAATTTTTCTGTTGCACCGAAAGCGTAAAGGGTCCGCGCTTATCGCGCTGAATTTTGTGCGGAATATTTTGGCTTGCGAGAACAAGACTGTAGAGATGAATTTGTGCGTAATCGCCGATCGCTGCAAAACGTTCCGCGGTTTCGGGGTGAAGAATTTCCGAAAGGCGAATACGTTTAAAGCTAGAATGCGTGCGCATTTAATTATCGCAAGTGAAATTCAAATCGCGGCGGTAAGGCGTAAAGCCCGCTTCGCGAATGAATTTTTCGGCTTCGGGAATAGAAGTGAGCCCGTGCGAAGTGAGCACATTTTCTTCGAGGACGATGCTGTTGATGTCATCGGCGCCCGAATGCAATCCGAGTTCGCCGACCGCTTTTCCCATGCCTAAGACAGAAACTTCGAGATGACGAATATTGTCTAAGTATAAGCGACAAAGTCCGAGAACTTTTAAATATTCCATCGGCGTTACGTGGCGAATCGGGAAGAGATCTGTCTGCGGTTGAAATGTCCAAGTGACAAAACTTTTGAGCCCGCCGGTTTCGTCTTGGAGTCCGCGGACTAAATCCAAATGCGCAATGATATCTTCGGGCAATTCACAACTGCCGATGACAATGTTTGCGCTGCCGGGAAGACCGTTCTTTTGACAGACGGCGAGGGCATCGCGCCATTCTTTTGCCGAAAGTTTTTTCGGGCTTAATTTTTTTCGAATTGGGTCCGAGAGAATTTCGGCGCCGGCGCCAGGAACCGATGAAAGTCCAGCTTCGCGGAAAATTTTCAGCAATTCTTCTAAAGTTAATTTGTGCGCGTTTGCAATGTGAACGAGTTCAACGGGCGAAAATCCGCGGACGCTCATTCCCAAATTTTGAGAAAGCATCGTGAGAATTTCCGTATAATATTCAATCGGTAAATCTTCGTTGACGCCGCCTTGCAAAAAAATTTGATCGGCTCCGAGACGTTTTGCTTCCAACGCTTTTTCGCGAATTTTTTCTAAGGAAAGAGTGTAAGCACCTGCGGCGTCGGCTTTGCGCGAGAACGAACAAAAGTCACAAAGAATGGAACAGATATTGGTGTAATTGATAATGCGGTAAACGGTATAACCGACGCGATTCCCGGGAAGTTTTGCGTGGCGCACCTGATCGGCGATGCGGACAATATCTGTCCAGTCAGCTTCTTTCAAAAGGAAAAGCGCTTCCTCGGACGAAATGCGTTTCAAGGATTGCGCTTTATTTAAAATTGTTTGAATCTGTTCCGAAAAATTCATGATTATCCAAAAAGAAAAATTGAAAAAGGAGGCTTGCGCCTCCTCAAAAATTACATATTGCGAACGGGGAAAAGTCCGAGCAAATTCAACACATCTTCGAGAACGATTTGCGTGCATTTGACGAGGAAAAGGCGAGACTTTTCTTCGGCGCTGCCGAGAACGCGATCTTCGTGGATGAATTTGTGCGCAGCTCCTGCGATGTCGAGCGCATATTGCGCAAGTTCGCAAGGTTCATCGGTTTCGCAAGCTTTGCGAATGCGATCCGATTTTTGCGCTAGGAATTTGATTAGCTCGTAAGCGTGATCGTCGGTCAACTGTTCAAATTGAACATCTTGCAAGGCGACGTCGTAGCCCGCTTTGCGCATAATGCTGCAAAGACGAACGTGAGCGTTTTGCACATACGGACCAGTTGCGCCTTCAAAACTCAACGCAGAATCCCAGTCGAATTTTACATCCATTAAACGGTGATTCTTCAAATCGTTAAAGGTTAACGCACTGATGCCGATTTGACGCGCGATGAGTTCTTTATTTTCGAGCTCCGGATTTTTCTGATCGATGAATTCCAAAATTTTCTTTTGAGCCGCTTCGATCACATCGCGGAGAAGGCTTGCTGTTCCGGTGCGGGTTTTTCCTTTTTCCCATTTTCCGTCAATCAAATTTAAGATGACGCCGAACGGAATGTGCACAAGAGAATCGTACCAGTCAAAGCCCATCTTTTTGAGGACGAGTTTCACCTGTTTAAAGTGCAGCGCTTGTCCCAAATCGACGACATAAAGACATTTGTCGAAGTTGTATTCTTTTTTGCGGTAAATGGCTGCGGCCAAGTCACGCGTCGCATACAAAGTACTGCCATCGCTTTTGCGGATAAGGCAAGGATTCAATTTGTATTCATCGAGCTTTACCACATCGCGCTCTTCGCTGCGTTCGAGCAAATTCATTTGGCGGAGCTGATCGATGACTGCGGGCATTTTATCTTCGTAGAAAGATTCGCCGGTGTAATAATCAAAGTCCACGCCCATCATTTTGTAAATGCGCATGAGTTCTTTGAGAGTTGCCGCACGGAATGCGAGCCACAATTTGTGATAGAATGCATCGCCTTTTTCAAGTTTCGAAAATGCGCTGCGGGCTTCGTCTTCGAGAGAGGGTTCTTCTTTTGCGGCTTTCGAAAAACTCGCATAGAGAACGTTTAATTCTTTGACGGTGAGAGCGTCTAAAGTTTCTTGATCCGTCGGGAGATTTTCGCGCAAATACATGACGATGAGTTTCCCGAAAGCGGTTCCCCAGTCGCCCAAGTGATTGATACGTTCCACCTTATAACCGCTCGCTTTATAAATGCGGGCAAGGCTGTTTCCAATCATCGTGGAACGCAGATGATGGAAGGCGAGTTCCTTTCCGATATTGGGAGAACTGTAATCGATGCAGATGACTTTTCCGTTCGATGCAGCATGTCCGTAATTCAAACCATCCGCAGAAATTTTTTCGAGAATGGATGAAGCAAGAAATTTACGGTCAATGAAAAAATTCAAATAACCGGCAACGGCTTCGACTTTTGAAATGCCTGCGGGCAGTTCAATTTTGGGCGCCAATTCTTCGGCGATTTGCTTTGGCGCTTTGTGCAAAGTTCGCGCGAGAACAAAACAGGGCAATGTAAAATTACCGTGTTCCGTATCGGGCGGAACCGTGATGAGTTTTTGCGCTTGTTCTTTTTCGAAGGCGCCGGTTTCGGCTACCGCTTTTGCGATTTCTTCGTTAAATGAGTTCATCGTCTGCCTTTGCTTTCTTGGTCGCTTTCTTCACAAAATTCTTTTCGTCCAAGTCCGTGACTTTTGCGTCGCTGTAAAGTTTGTCGAAGGCGAGTTCTTTGCGTTTGCTTTCTTCGAAAAGTTGAACCATCAAATCAAAGCCCGCGTCAAAAACTGCCCAACGCATATTGATGCCCGGCTTGTATTCGGTGCGGTGTGGCAAACCTTGGTGCTTAAAGGTTTTGCTGAGTTCGGTGAGAATGGCTTGCATTTGCGCTTCGCTTTCGCAAGTTGCGATAATCATAAAGTCAGCGGTTTCCGAAATTCCGCGGAGATCGATCAACTGCAATTTTTGAGCGCGCAATTCGAAAAGAATTTTCGCAGCATTGCTTACCGATTCGGTGTAAGCAACTTTTTTCACAGCAGCCTTTTTCACGGCGGGCTTTTTCTCGGTACTTTTTTTGTCCGCAGCTTTTTTTACGGCGACTTTTGCTGTCGTTTTGGGCGCTTTGACTGCTGCTTTTTTGGCGGCAGGTTTAGCGGCTTTTACCGTTTTTGCGGCAGCTTTGACCGCAGTCTTTTTGACGGTTTCTTTTTTGGCGGGAGTCTTTTTGGCTGTTGTCATGGTGTTCCTGTCTGTGTAATTTTTTCAAAATCTTTGCCGACGTAAACGGTGGCATCGACGAGTTTTTGTTTATTTTCCAAAGGGATTACGTTTGTTGTTTTAAGCGCTTGTGCGAGAGCTTCGGCGCCAGCCCAATGCGGATTGCGTAATGCAATAATGGTTTCTTCGTAATTCCAAAGGTTATCGTTGCTCATTTCTACGACGTCAAATCCCTGCGAACGCAGATAATCTCGCATTTTAGAAGCGGCTCCAGGAATTCCGCTCGAATTTAACACCTGAATATCCCCAGGAGTTTCGCGGATTTCGCGTTGCACAGAAACTTCTTCTTCGCAAGCGCAAAGAAAAAGAACTAATGCGAAAATGACGATTTTAAAAACGGGCACGCTGTAAATATAGCGATTTAGCGCGGTCTATTTTGAGAGTCCACTTTGACGACGACCGGTTTCCACGTCTTGGCTTCTTCTGGAGTCATGGAAATATACGAAACGATGATGACGAGATCGCCTTTTTGCACCATCCGTGCTGCGGCTCCGTTCAAGCAAATCGTTCCCGAATTGCGTTCGCCTTCGATGACGTAAGTATCAAAGCGGGCACCGTTATTGATATCGAGAATGCCGACTTTTTCAAAGGGAAGAATGCCTGCAGCGTCCATCAATGCTTTGTCCAAAGTGATGGAACCTTCGTAATTCAAATTCGCGTCTGTAACGGAGGCGCGATGAATTTTGCATTTAAGAAGTTCGATTTGCATTTTAGCTTAGAAGCGAACCTGCAGCATTCCAGCAACGCCGCGGTTTAAGCTCGGACCGATGCCCATACTGAAACGGTCTGCATCGGGGTTGTTTGCCCATTGCGTGTCAAAGAATGCATCGGCAAAGGACCAAACATGAGCACCGAGAATAGGAATTAACCAATAAATCCAAGTGTTATCGTACTCGTCTTTGTTGAGAGCGAAATAAGTAAGACCGCCAACGCCGACAACCCAAAGTGCGTCCATCCAAATTGCTTTGATGGTTTCTTCGTGCTTCCATTGATAAAGAGAAGGAATTAAAGCAGAAAGATAAGCGGTTCCTTGTTCGCCCGAATGATTGCGGTAAGTGCGATCGATATCGGAATCTTCTAATCCGCGAGCGCGGGACGCGAGCCAATCACTTTCCGAAACGCCGAGACGCTTCCACGGTTCTTGAGTATATTCCGAAGGACGTACACCGAGTTCCGTTAATTGCGTTAATTTATCGCGGCTGATGCCGTTTTCTTTAGCGTGCTGAAATTCCCATTGAGTTAATCCTGCGGCTTCATAATCAAAGCCAGCCCATTCATCGTTTGAAGAATTTGCAGAGCCTGCTTGATAATCATTATCAACAGTTTCTGCAGGAGCATTGGGATCGTCTGCGCTATAATAAGCAGCGCCAGATTCGGAAGATTCGCCCTCGGAATTGTAGTTATCAAAATCGTCTTGTGCAAACGAGACAGATATTGCAAAAAGGCAGGCACAGAAAGTCTTGAATGCAGTTTTCATTGAACCTCAACAGTTCTTTTATAGTGCCGGGGGAGGGAATCGAACCCTCACACTCTTGCGAGTACTGGATTTTGAGTCCAGCGCGTCTACCAATTTCACCACCCCGGCGAGGGGGCAACACAAATATAGAACAGTTTTTTGATTTTTGGGTCAAAAAAAGAAAAGATTATTGTTTTTTTACCGGTTGAAATTCCAAATTATGGCTCGAAAGCGTTTTGGAGCCGTATTCGACGGCGGCATCGCGGCTTGGGAAGCGTCCGGTTTGCACTTGGAAGAGAGTTTTTTCGTCGGTTTGGAATTCGATAATTTGCGCATCGATTTTTTTCGCTTTAAGCGAGTTCACGAGCATTTCGGCGTTCGCGAGGATGCTAAATGCGCCGAGTTGAAGTGCCCAAACTTCGCCCGATGCAGTTGGCGCAGGAATTGCCGCGGGAGCTGAAACTGTAGTGGCGGTAGAATTTGCAGGTTTTACGGAATCCGCTGCCGAAGAAATGGCTACGGCAGAAATCGATGAAGAGGAAATCGTAACCGTTGAACTGCTCAGGGAATCGGAAGCGAGAACAGTTGTTTCGGCGGACGAACTCGCAGTGCTAGTCGGCGCAGTTTCTCCGATGCCCGATTTTTTGCGTTCAATTTCGGCGCAAAGACTATGGACAGAATCTGTCGGATTTGCTTTGTATAAACTTTGGCAAACTTGATGGATGACGGCGAGTTGATTTGGCTTTGCTTTGTTGGCTGCGGTGCGAAGACTTTTTTGCGAAAGATCCGCGCGTTTTAAATAAAGCTCAAATTGAGCGCGAGTCATGTACAAGTCTGCGATGACGGGAAGACTATCGGGAGTTGCGATAATTAAACTGTCGAGGCGTTTCTTCGCAATGGAAAAATCTTTGGAATTTCCGATTTGCGAACGGGACAGTACTCCCCACAGCGCGCATTCGGAACGCTTGGAAATGTCTAATGTAGGGCAGACCGCTTCAAAGGATTCCGCAGCGGTTTTCCAATTGCCCGAGACATATGCCTTTTGCGCATCTTCAAGAGTTGCAGCAAAAGTTGCAGCAGAAAAAATCAAAAGAGAAGAAAGAATTTTGGAAAAATTTTTCATAAAAATTTCCTTTTACACAACGGTTCCGCGGAGAGTCCATCCGCGAATTTCATCAATGCGGCAGTTGACATAATCGCCGGGCTTTGCTGAGTCCGAAGAGAAGATGACTTTTTTGAAGCTGCCGGTTTTTCCGACCCATTCGTTTGCGTCGCGAGAAGAAGGGCCTTCGACTAAAATTTCTTCGGTGCGACCGATCATCAATTTATTGCGTTCGAGAGTAATCGCATTTTGGAGTTCGACTAATCGGGCGAGGCGTTCTTGCTTTTGCGATTCGCTGAGAGTTTCGATTTCTTTTGCGCTTTCGGTGCCTTCGCGCGGACTGTAAATAAACATAAAAGCTGCGTCAAATTGCGCTTCGCGGAAAGCGGACATCGTCATTTCAAAATCTTCATCGCTTTCGCCGACAAAGCCTGCGATGACATCGGTCGTGAGTCCGTAAAGCGGATTTTTTCCGCGGAGTTTTTCAAGAATACGCATAAATTCATCTACGGTATAACGGCGGAGCATTTTTTTGAGCATCGCATCGCTTCCGCTTTGAATTGGAATGTGGGCGTGCGGACAAACTTCGGGCACATTTTGCAAAACGTCGATGAGTTTCTCGGTGTAAAAACGCGGATGCGGACTCATAAATCGGATGCGGTGAATGCCGTGAACGTCTGCGATTTTCACAAGTAAATCGGCGAAGTCCATTCCACTTTCGCGGTAAGCGTTTACCGTTTGACCGAGCAAGCAAATTTCGGAAACGCCGCGGTCGGCTGCTTCTTCGACTTCGCGGAGAACATCGGCAGAGGCGCGGTATTTTTCACGCCCACGGACGTAAGGCACAATGCAATAACTGCAGCGAAAATTGCAGCCGCGTTGAATTGTCACATAAGATGAAAAAGGATGCGAAAGCTTCGCATATTCGCCGAGATAATTTTCGGAATATTCAAATCCGGTGACGACGCGTTTTGGAAGAGTTCTTTTATTAACGGCGAGCGGATGCGGAAAAAGTAAATTCGGAATTTTGTTGTATTGATCGGGGCCAAAAACGTAATCGATACAATCGACTTGTTCGATGAGACGCGTTCCCAAATGTTCTGCCATGCAACCGGTCACGATGAATTTAATCCACGGGCGATGCTTCTTGTAGAATTTCATTTTGGAAATTCTCGCCTTTGCACTTTCTTCGGCTTTCTCGCGGACCGAGCATGTATTGAAGAAGAAAAGGTCTGCGACTTCGGGGTCTTCGGTTGGAACGCAGCCGTTCTTCTCGAGCATCGAAGCGATTAACGCCGAATCGTACTCGTTCATCTGACAGCCGTAAGTATCAATCAAGTAATGAGTGGGCATATTAGAACATTAAATTTTGAAGTTCAGCAAAACAAGGAATAGAATAATCCGGGCGGAATGGCGCAAAACTTTCGCGTCTTCCAAATCCGTTCTCGATGAAAACGCTATCGATTCCCGCATTTCTTGCGCCGAGAATATCGGGCGCATCATCGCCGACCATTACCGCATTTTCTTTCGCCGTTTTCGTGAGCCGTAAAATTTTTTCAAACGGTTCTGCCGACGGTTTGCGGGCGGTTTCTTCGTCGCCGAAGGCGAACGCTTCGAAACAAGAATCGACTCCGAAATGCTTTAACAATTTCAGTCCGGGCGTGTGCGGTTTATTGGTCACAAGCGCTTTTTTTGCCGGGAAATTTTTGAGAAATTCCAAAACACCGGGATAAGGTTCTGTGCGATTTAAACAGTTCTCCGCATAAAATGTCGAATAGCATTTGTGCACTTCGGCAAGGGGTGCGTTCGCCCCTTCGAGTGAACGTTCGATGAGTTTTAAAGAACCGTTTCCGATGTAGCTTCGAATTTTTTCGGTGGAAAGAGTTTTGAGTCCAAATTCTGCGAGCGCATGATTGACTGCAAAGCTCAAATCGCCGAGAGTATTGAAAAGCGTTCCGTCGAGATCAAAAATGTACAGCGATTTTTTCATCGCAGAAAAATTTAGAAAATTAGAAAGCGAAGAAATCATTTCTACCTTTTACTTTATGAATAAGCAAGCGATTCTTTGTTTTCACGATTTTTCGGTAGAAAATTTTCGTGTGGCGAAAGAGCAAATTTGTCGGATGATGGAAGCGGCGGGGGCGCCGATTTCGGTGGCGGTGATTCCTTCGATAGCAGGAGCTTCGGCAGCGGATGTGCAAGAATTTATTGCAGCATTGGATGCGTTAAAAAATGCGGGGCATGAACTGCTTTTGCACGGAATGTTTCATCGGGCAAGTCAAAATTTGCTGCGGAATTTTTTCGGGAAAGTGGCGTGTGCGCTGACGGGAAATGAAGCGGAATTTGCAGGATTATTAAAAGAAGATTCGCAGAAATTATTTTTGCAGGCGACGCAAACGTGGGAAAATTTAAAGCAATCTTCGCCGCAGGTTTTTGTTCCGCCGACATGGTACGGCAATGCGTTTTTAAAACAGCAAGTGCTTCAAACTTGTGCGGTTTACGATGGACGTTCCGCGATTTTTTGGAAAGACAAAAAAATTTTTTCGCCGGCGATAAGTTTTGCGGGACTTCCGAAATGGAGTATGAAATTTCTCTGCCTCTTTGCCAAAATTCTTTTTCAATTTTCTCCCGGAATTCCGCGTTTGGTTTTTCATCCGATTGATTTTCAAATTCTCGGTGAAGAAAAAATTGCCGGACTCATTCGGAAAATGGTTGCGATTCGTCAATTAAAACAATACGACAATTTGAGAAAATAACGGTTCGTGCGCGCTGGTCTGCCACCCTGTCATCGGTTTTTAATATAAAAAATTATCGAGAAAAATTCAACGAAGGGAAAATGAAAATTTCATCCTTTTAATTAAAAAACGCTCGGCAAAGCCGAGCGTGGTTGCTTTCCAAGTTTCGCTTTGGATTATTCAATCATCGCGTGATATTCTTGGAGCGATTTGACAGAGCCTTTACCCTTTCTTGCTTCGGCAATTCCTTTTACAGTATTTAATGCCGCGGCAAGAGTTGTAATGTATGGCGTCTTGTATTTAATCGCCGCTTTACGAATCGCCGATTCGTCTTTAATTGCATCGCGTTTTGCCCATGGCGTATTGATAATTAAGTTCACCTGTTTGTTCAAGATAATATCTAAAACATTGGGGCGACCTTCGTTAATCTTATTCACCACTTCGCATTTGACGCCTGCGTTTTCGTAGAATTTTGCAGTGCCTTCGGTAGCGTAAATTTTGAATCCGAGTTTTGCAAATTCTTTACCCACTTCAATTGCTTGGTCTGCTAAATTCGTCTTATCCGACAAACTGATTAACACAGCGCCTTCGGACGGAAGCACAGAACCGGCGGCTTCTTGGCTCTTGTAATAAGCTAATGCAAAGTTTTCACTCAAGCCTAAAACTTCACCGGTTGAACGCATTTCAGGACCTAAGACCGGATCGACTTTTGGGAATTTATCAAACGGGAACACCGCTTCCTTGGCACCGTGATGCTTGAATTTTTTGTCCTTCAAGTGTAACGATTCCAGTTTTTCGCCGAGCATTAAACGGGTCGCAAGGCGCGCCATTTGCGTGTTGCAAACTTTAGAAACCAATGGCACTGTGCGCGATGCACGCGGATTGGCTTCGAGCACAAAGACTTTACCGTCTTCGATTGCGTATTGCATATTCATCAGTCCGCAAACATGCAATGCTTCGGCAATTTTACGCGTGTAATCTTTAATCGTTTTCAAATTTTCTTCGGTGATGGTCACCGGCGGAATAATACATGCCGAGTCGCCCGAATGAACGCCCGCAAGTTCTACGTGTTCCATGACCGATGGAATATAAACGTGTTCGCCATCGGCTAAAGCATCCGCTTCGCATTCGAGAGCATTGTGGAGAAAACGGTCCACCAAAAGCGGGCGATCTGGAGTAACGCCGACGGCCTTTGCCACATATTCGCGGAGCATTGCTTCGTCGTAAATCACTTCCATGCCGCGGCCGCCCAAAACAAAACTCGGGCGAATCATAATCGGGTATCCGCCGATTTGCTTCACCACTTCTAAAGCTTCGTCAATGTTTGTCGCCATGCCGCTTTCTGGCATCGGAATATTTAACCGATCCATCATCTTGCGGAACAAATCGCGGTCTTCAGCAATGTCGATAGAATCGATGCTTGTGCCTAAAATTTTCACGCCTTCATCAGACAAAGCGCGCGCAATATTTAACGGAGTTTGTCCTCCGAATTGAACAATCACGCCTGCGGGTTTTTCTTTGTGATAAATTTGCAAAACATCTTCTAACGAAACCGGTTCAAAGTAAAGCTTATCCGAAGTGTCGTAATCTGTCGAAACCGTTTCGGGGTTGCAGTTTACCATAATCGTTTCGTAACCGAGTTCGCGAAGTGCCATCGCTGCATGGCAGCAGCAATAGTCAAATTCGATGCCTTGGCCGATGCGGTTCGGGCCACCGCCCAAAATCATAATCTTTTTCGGATTCGTTGTCGCGGTCGATTCATCTTTGCAGTTGTAAGTGCTGTAGTAATAGTAGGAGTTTTCGACGCCGCTGACAGGGACTGCGCACCAGCCTTCGACAACGCCGAGTTCTGTGCGTTTTTTGCGAACGTCTTTTTCGCGAATGCCCAAAATCTTTGCCAAGTATTTATCGCTAAAACCGTCTTTCTTCGCTTGAATCAAAAGTTCATCCGAAGGCAAACGGCCCGGCGTTTTCAGAATTTCTTCTTCGAGGTTAACGAGTTCGCGCATTTGACTCACGAAGTACGCTTTTTCAAAAGTGACCGCAAAAATTTCTTCGTCGGTAGCACCTTTGCGAATCGCTTCATACATTTGGAAATGACGTTCCGAACTCGGCGTTTTCATCATTTCTAAAAGTTCCGCTTTGGATTTTTTGTTAAAGTCTTTGGCAAAGCCTAAACCTGCACGACCATTTTCAAGACCGCGAATTGCCTTTTGAAGAGTTTCTTTGTAAGTCTTGCCAATCGCCATGACTTCGCCCACGGCTTTCATTTGAGTGCCTAAGCAATCATCGACGCCGCGGAATTTTTCAAATGCCCAACGTGCAAATTTAAGCACCACATAATCACCGCTCGGCGTGTATTTTTCGAGGCTTCCATCGCGCCAATAAGGAATCTGATCCAAAGTCATGCCCGCAGCAAGCTTTGCCGAAATTAACGCAATCGGGAAACCCGTTGCCTTCGACGCCAAAGCCGAAGAACGACTCGTGCGCGGGTTAATTTCGATAATCACGACGCGGCCCGTTTTCGGGTCGTGGGCAAATTGAACATTAGTGCCACCGATAACGCCAATCGCTTCGACGATTTTAAATGCTTTTGCTTTGAGTTCTTCTTCGAGTTTTTTGTCAATCGTTAAGAACGGAGCCGCGCAGAAAGAGTCGCCGGTGTGAACGCCGACCGGGTCGATGTTTTCAATGAAGCAAATCGCAATCATCTGATTTTTTGAATCGCGAACGACTTCAACTTCGAGTTCTTCCCAACCTAAAATGGATTCTTCAATCAAGCATTGGTGAGTCATCGAAAGTTCAAGACCGTTTCCGCAAATCGTGCGAAGTTCTTCGACATTGTAGCAGAATCCGCCGCCGGCTCCGCCCATTGTATAAGCGGGACGCACGACGACAGGATAACCGATTTCGGCGACGATTTTTTCGGCTTCTTCGACGCTGTGGCAAATGCCCGAGCGCGGTGTATCGATGCCCAACTGTTTCATCGTTTCTTTGAAAATTTCGCGGTCTTCGCCACGTTCGATGGCGTCGAGGTTCACGCCGATAACTTTAACGCCGTATTTGTCTAAAATGCCTGCTTTATTCAAAGCGCAAGCTAAATTCAAACCGGTTTGTCCACCCAAGTTCGGGAGGAGCGCTTGCGGACGTTCTTTGGCAATAATTTGTTCTAAGCGTTCGACATTTAAAGGTTCGATATAAGTCGCATCGGCCATAACGGGGTCGGTCATAATCGTCGCCGGATTCGAATTCACGAGGACGATTTTATAGCCTTGTTCGCGCAAAGCTTTGCAAGCTTGAGTGCCCGAATAGTCAAATTCGCAGGCCTGACCAATCACAATAGGGCCCGAGCCGATGATTAAAACTTTATCAATTCCAAGAAGTTTCATGTTTTATCTCCGTTTGTAATTCAAATTGAGGCAAAAAAAAAGCCAAATCCGAAGATTTAGCGTCAAAAAGGAAAATTTCAGAAAAAATGACTGCGCCCGCAGCACAGGGAGCGCCACAGGTGCGTTTTGCCATTTTCAAAATCGCAGTCATCTACTTCTATTTACCAAAGGGGGTTAAACTTGTTACAATATAAACAAAAATGTCGAATTTGTGAACAAAGTTGATTAAAAATGTGAAATTTCTCTTGTTTTTTAGACCGCGAAGAAAATCGAAAATGCGAACAAGTAATTTTGCAGTTGTTTTGAGTTTTCTGAAATATAGGATTGTCAGAGAAAAATATAAATGGTTTAATTGGAGAAAACAAAAGGCCTGCAATATTGCAGACCTTTTTGCGTTTCAATTGTATTTGATTTAAGTTTTGAAATTGCCTAACATATTTTCAATTTCCTTGATTTTGCCTTTGGAAATGCCGAGCTTTCGCATTGCGTCTAAAACATCGTGATGTCCTTTATCCGACCTTTAGCAAGTCCTTTTGCTCGGCCTTCTTTTGCAGCGGCACGGTGGGCATCGCCTGCGCTTACAAAGCCTGCTCGTCGTTTGAAAGCCGACGGAGCAATTCCTTGACTTTAGGAATTGTGGCCTTGAAATCGTCCGGGCAAAAGGCGTATTTTATGGTGATGGCAACAATCGCTGCGGAAGGTGTGTTGTTTAGAATGAGACTTTTTACATTTCTCATTTTTATAGCGTTTCATTCAGGCTTCCGGTGCGGTAGCTTTTAAGGTCTAGGGCTGTGTAGCTAAAGCCTAGCTTTTTGAATTCGCGCTCGATTTGTTCGGCGTTTG
Source organism: Hallerella porci (assembly GCF_003148885.1). Lineage (NCBI taxonomy): Bacteria > Pseudomonadati > Fibrobacterota > Fibrobacteria > Fibrobacterales > Fibrobacteraceae > Hallerella > Hallerella porci. The sequence goes on from NZ_QGHD01000010.1 coordinate 72,006, forward strand.
CGATTGCCTTTTCGAAATCGCTTGGCATAACTTCGATGCGGGCGATAAAGTTTTGGGCGTTTTCGTGAAGGCTTGTGCTTTCGTGAACCGTTGCGCCTTCGTGAATCCGCACGCGTTTTTGCACAAAGCCTAAAGCGCTAAGGATTTTTTCGCCTTGTTCTATCAGGCGCAATTTTTGCTCGGTGATTGGTTCGCCGTAGGGCACTCGCGAAGCTAAGCACGCGGCCGAGGGCTTACTCCAAGTGGGTAACTGAAGTTCGTGTGAAAGCGTTCGAATGTCTTGTTTTGTAAGGCGTGCAAAGCGAAGCGGACTTTTGATTCCAAGCTCTGTAATCGCGCGCATTCCTGGGCGGTAATCGCCTTCGTCATCGACATTTGTGCCTTCGCAGACTGCGTTTAGCCCAAGATTTTTGGCGACTTTGTAAATGTCTGCAAATGTCGCCTTTTTACAAAAGTAGCAGCGGTCTTTTGGATTTTTTGCAAAGTGCGGAATTTTAAGCTGGTTGATGCTTGTGAAAAATTGCTGGATATTTTCACGTTCGCAAAACGCTTTGGATTCTTCCAAATCAATTGCTGCAAAAGAGGCTGACTTTTCGGTGACAGCGATGGCTGATTCTCCTAAAACATCGTGCGCGACTTTCAATAAAAAAGTAGAATCGACGCCTCCGGAAAATGCAACCGCCACACTTTCAAGCGACTTTAGGTATTCTTTGAGCGTTTCATATTTTTGATGTAGCTTATCCATATTTTATAATGATTAATCTTGATAAATTAAAGGCTGTCTCTTTTTAATTTTTCGACATATTCGTCGATAATGCGAAGCTGTGCTGGAATGTCGATGCCTTGCGGACACTTGGGGCTGCATTTGCCGCATCCGGTGCAGTGGTTTGCCTGGCGAAGTTTTGGGATGCTTCGGTCGTAGCCGACTAAAAATTCCTTGCGAGCTTTGCGGTAATTTTCGTCGTTGATGGAATTTGCGATGCGGCCTTCGTTTACGCACTTGTTGTAATGCACGAAAATCCCTGGAATGTCAAGTCCGTATGAACATGGCATGCAATATTTGCAGTTGTTGCAAGGGATTGTGGGGTATTGCGTCATGATGTCTGCGGTCTTGTAAAGGAATTCAAATTCCTCGTCGGTTAAGGGTTTGAGTGGCGAGAAGGTGCGCAAATTATCTTGCAAGTGTTCCATGTAAGTCATGCCCGAAAGCACCGAGAGCACTCCCGGGAAACTTCCGACAAAGCGAAATGCCCAGCTTGCAATGCTTGCGTTGGGGTCGCGCTGCTTGAGGCGTTCTACCACATGGTCGTGAACGTTTGAAAGGCGGCCACCTAAAAGCGGCTCCATAATTGTTGCCTGAATGTGTCGCTTTTCGAGTTCTCCGTAAAGGTATTCGGCGTTGATGTTTTTGACGCGCGTCGAAATTTTTTCAGCGTATTTCCAGTCCAAATAGTTCATCTGGATTTGTGCGAAATCCCAATGGACTTCGTCGTGCAATTTCATCATGTAATCAAAGACTTCGACATGACCGTGGAATGAAAATCCAAGGTGCCTGATGCGGCCCGCTTCGCGTTCCTTGAACAAAAATTCGAGGAGTCCGTTGTCCAAAAAACGCTTTCTTAAAAACGGCATGCCGTCGCCACCGCCTACGGTGTGTAGCAAGTAATAGTCGATGTAATCGGTCTTTAATTTTTTCATGGAAGTGTGATACATATTGACCGAGGCATCGTAAACTTCTTTTGGGCCCATGCCGTCTTGAACATAGCGGTAGTTACTCATCTTGGTTGCAATCGTGTAACTGTTACGCGGATGGCGGCTGAGGGCTATGCCTGTCGCGTCTTCGGATTTGCCCTTCATATACGGAGGAGCGGTATCAAAATAGGTGACGCCGTGCGCGATGGCGTGGTCGACAAGTCGGTTTACCATTTCCTGGTCGATTTCATCGTTGTCATCGGTCGGAAGGCGCATCATGCCATAACCTAAAAGCGAAACTTTGTCGCCTTTGTTTGATGTGCGGTAAGTCATTTCGCCTGTCGGATCAAGGCCTGCGCGCGGGCTCATGGCAGCTTCTCTTTCTGAAGTAAAGAACTTGCAACCTTGTAATGCAGAGCCTGCAATGCCTGCGCCTACGGCACTTAAGCCTGCTAATTTTAAAAACTCGCGACGATTGATTCCTTCGTTTTTATTTGTCATGATAAACCTCCTTAAACTTTGCGGTGAACTTCGTGGCCTTCGACATAGATTGCGCTTTTCGGGCGTGCGGGGCAAAGGTTTTCGCACGCGCCGCATCCAATGCAGCGCTCCGTATTAACAACTGGAATTTTATGAAGCGTTGGATTGTTTGGGTCTGGCGAGACCATTTGAATCGCTCCTGTGGGGCAGTGCCTTGCGCAGTTTCCGCATTCGACACCGTCTCTTGTTACAATGCACAAGTCGTATTGCCATACGGCATGGCCCACTTGCGTCGAGGATTTTTCGGCAAGTGAAATTTTTTGAATCGCGCCTGTGGGGCAAATGGTTGAACAGCGGTTACATTCGGGGCGGCAATACCCGCGCTCGTAACTCACGGTGGGTTTCATGTCTTTGCCTGCGCGCAAAACGTTGTTTGGGCAAGCGGAAATGCATAGCCCGCAAGCGGTGCAGTGGTTTTTCAAGTTGATGATGCTTTTTGCGCCGGGCGGCACAATTTCGCCAATGCGTTCGGGAATGACTTTATCTTGAATGGGGGCAAGGCCGCCATCGCCTTCTTCGCTCTTTTCTTGGGCGCGAACGCCAGTGAGGGTTCCTGCTGCAAGGATGGTTGCCACACTGATAAATTTGCGGCGGCTATCGTCAACAGTTTTAACGCTTTCTTTTTTTACTTCGTTTGTATTTTTAACGCTAGAATTTTCATTTTGCGATTCTCCAAAACGGCACTTGTAACTGATGGCTTTTTTGTTGCAGTTTTCGATGCAGTTCATGCAGCTTACGCAGCGGCTGTAATCAAATGTCCCTGTTTTAGAATCGATGCAGGAGCCTTTGCAATTGCGCTCGCAAGTCCCGCAATGAATGCATTTGGACTTGTCAATCACCGGGCGAAAAATCGAGAAGCGAGAAATAAAGCCGAGAAATGTTCCCACCGGGCAAACGGTATTGCAGTAGGCGCGCCCTTTGAAAAACGCAAAAGTTCCAATCAGCACAAAAGTTAAGATGGCGATTGCAAACGGTAAAACGCCCTTCATCCAGACATCGACAGAATAAAAAGTGTAGCTGTCCATGCGCTCGGCAAAGTAGGCGAGTGCGTTGTTTGCAAGTTTATAAATCGGCGAAAAAATGTAAGTGGCGATGCGTCCGTAAGCGCTGTAAGGCGCAATGATGGCGGCAACTGATGAAGATATGGCAAACACGATAATGAATGCGGCTAAAATTCCGTAGCGTGCGATGCGATGTTCCTTGACGAATTTAAAGCGGCCGCGCTTTGCTTTTTTGCGCTTGCTTCCAAGCCACGAGAAAATGTCCTGGAAAACGCCCAAGGGGCAAATGACCGAGCAATAAACGCGCCCAAACAAGAGCGTAAGCAACACCACGAATAAAATGGCGGCTGCGTTTAGCGCAAGGACTGCGGGCAAAAACTGCGTCTTGGCTAAAAAGCCAAAGTAGTTGTGAATCGTTCCTGTAAAATCAAGGAACAGAAGCGTCACCAGTGCATAGCACAGGAGCGCAAGCGTGATTCGGATTTTTTTTAGCATTGTGTGTCTCCATTTTTTTTGAAAATCGGTCAAGACTTTTCAGCTAGAATTTTCGATTTAATTTCCGAAATCGAAAGTCCCGTTTTTTCGGCGATTTCTTTCAGGTCGTCAAATTCCAGCTTTACTTTTTTGATGTCTTCAAAAGTCGATTTTTTGAGCCGGACTTTTCCAAAAGGCGTTTCAAGCTCTTGCATTTCGCGGCTCATGCAGTTGCGTTCCACAGGAATTCGCCTGTAGCCAATTGTCGATGTGTGCTTGAAAAGCGCGCGTTCGACTGCGTGCAAATTCGCATCGTCAACGATGGCTCGCAAAATGACGCCCGGGCGGCTCTTTTTCATAAAGCATGGCATAAAGTGGACATCGCGTGCGCCGGCTTCAAAAAGCTTGTCCATCGCGTATCCCAATTCTTCGGGCGTGGAATCGTCGATGTTGCTTTCGAGAATGTAAACATGGCAGTTTTTGGGGTCGTTTCCTGCGTGGGGCAATTCTTCGATAATTTGTGCGCGCAAAAAGTTTGCATGATGAAAGTCGCGCTTTCCAAGACCTATGCCCGATTTTAAAATCTTGTAGCCTTCGGGGAGCGTTTCGCGCGTGCGAATTGCGGCAACAATTGCAATCCCTGTGGGCGTCACCATCTCGCCTTTTGTTTCAGTTATATGTAATGCAATGCCTGCAGCTTCTGCAATGTTTGAAACGGCAGGAACTGGAATCGGGAGGTTTCCGTGCTGCGTTGTGACAAAGCCAGAGCCTTCGCAAAGCCCCGTCACGACACAGTCGGTAATGCCTAAGTCATCAATAAGGACTGCGGCAGAAACAATATCGACGATGGAATCAATCGCACCCACTTCGTGAAAGTGAACTTCATCTTTTGAAACGCCATGCGCTTTCGCTTCGGCAATTGCGATGATTTCAAAAATGCGGTGTGCAATTTTTTTTGCGTGTTCATTCAGATTTCCGCGGTCGATGATTTCAAAAACTTCGGACAGGTGGCGGTGTTCATGATGATGATGCGAATGTCCGTCGATATTTTCGTGAGAATGCTCGTGGTGATGCTCAACATAGCCTTCTTCGTGGCTTTCGATATCGTCTGCGCTGTGTTCATGCACATGAACTTCAAAGTTTAATCCTGCGATGCTGTAGCTTGTGCCGCGCGTAGCGTGTATATGCACGCCGTCTAAATGCAAGCTTTCAATGGCTTCATTTAACTTGTCTAGGTTTCCGCCTAAATCCAAGAGCGAAGCCACCGTCATGTCGCCGCTAATGCCGCAGGATCCATCAAGATAAAGTATTTTAAACATTTTAAGTTCCTCGATTTAAAGGCTTTTGCCTTAAAGTTTTCGTTAAAGTTCTTGTTAAAATTTTTGCGTTAATTTTCGTCGTTTAATTTCTTTGTATGAAATTTTGAAAAGAAAAGTCCAATTTCAAAAAGCAAGTAAGTAGGCGTTGCTAAAATGACTTGGCTTATAATATCGGGCGGCGTAAGGAGTGCCGAAATCACCAAAATCACAATCAAAACATAGGGTCGTTTAGACGCAATCGTTTTGTATTCCACGATGTCAGTGCGGATTAACGCGTAAGTCACCAGCGGAAATTGAAACATGCAACCAAAGGCAAGCGAAAGCCAAATCGCAAGCGACACCACATTTTCAACGCTAAAAATCGGCTGAAGCGAAGGACCCGAAAAGCTGAGCCCAAACTTCAAGATAATCGGAATGCAAGTGACAAGGCAAAAGCAGACTCCGCTTGCAAATAAAAGGCTCGAAAGTAAAACCGTCGAGCGGATAAATTTCTGCTCGTTTTCGTAAAGCGCTGGCGTTATAAATTTCCAAATCTGGTAAGCGATATATGGAAAGCAAATGATCACATCAAAAAGAAGTGAAAGCTTGAGCTGCAAAAAGAAAACTTCCATCGGAGAAAAATAATGCAGCGGCGTTTGACATTCTTCGACAATGCGCGCAGTCAAAAAATCAAGCGCATAAGGCGAACAAAGAAACATCGGAACAAGTCCAATGCCAAGCGCTGCAAGGGACTTGATTAAAACAGAGCGCAGAGCCTCTAGGTGGTAAACTAGAGTTTGCGTTTTGTCGTTAAAGTTTTCCGATGAATCTTGTTTCATTAGGCACTCTTTGTGGAATCGTTTGTGTCAACTTTTGCTGAATCTTTTGCTGCCGATTCGCCCGCTTTGTCGACAGTTTTTTCTAAGTCGGCAGCTTCTTTTTCAAGCGCATCCTTTGCCTTTTTGTATTCGTATTTGGCTTTGCCAAGCGAACGCGCAAGTTCTGGAATGCGTTTTGCTCCAAAGAGCAGTAACACGACGACTGCGATTAAAATGATTTCTGGAATTCCAAGCGACATAATGCCTCCTTTAAATTTCAATCAAGTGGTAGTTGCGATTTCCCATCTTGAGATTTTCCATCGCGGTTAACTGGTGTAATCCTTCGCGACTTTCGATGCGTTCCTTTAAATCGTGAAGTTCATTTTCGGGAAGTTTATACACCATATCGATGCTAGCTTGGTCAACCGCCAAAATGTCGGTCGAAGCTAAAATCCCGATATCGCGTGCGGTAGGTTCAGCAGCGGCAACACCTGCGCAGTCGCAGTCGACAGACATGCGGCGAAGCACATTGATAAAGCACATCTTGCCCTTGAAAAAGTCACAAGTGGCTTTAGCGCTATCCGCCATCGTTTCCATGAAGAGTGCGCCCGTTGTTTTCCAGCCGGCTTCTCCGCCAGCTTTTATTTTGGTGGGACCGTTTTTCACATATTCGTGAATCATCTTTTTGCCAAGTTGTCCGCCCGCGCAACCGATTGCGATGTTTTTCATGGAGCCGCCAAAACCGCCCATGGCATGCCCCTTAAAATGTGTGAGCACAATCATTGAATCGTAATTCAGCATGTGCTTTCCGACAGCCATTTACTTGAAGATTTTTCCGTCCTTCACAGGAATCATCGTTTCGCCATCTTCGTCCATGATGTCGACCGGGCAAAAAGTCCAGCCGTTCACTTTCAAGGTTTCGCGGTGGTCTTTGGTCGTGTAGCGGTCGCCTTTATACCAAGTGTTTGTTTCGACGATTGCACTGTTGGGGACTTGCGCCTGGAATTGTTTTACCCAATCGCGCGGCAAAATATTTGGCCCATGCTGTTCGCCGGTGTGTAACTTGATTGCCACTTTTCCAGAAATATTCTGGTTCACTTTTTCGTAGAGTTTGATGAGTGTTTCTGCATCGAGTTTATTTGAAAAATAAACGTTAGACACCGTGTTTCCCTTGATGTTTGAAACAGCGGCTTCGGCTGTCTTTGCGATGAGTCCGTTAAAAATGGCGCTTCCTGCAAGGACTCCGACCGAAGTCTTTAAAAAATCTCTGCGATCCATAATGCAATCCCTTAATTGTGAATTTTAACGCTTGCAGGAATTTCTTTGCGGACTTTGTAATCGTCAAACATCATTTTGAGTGCCCACGCAAGCGTAATGAACGCCGACATCGAAACGCCAATCGTTGCAATTTCATGCATCATCGTCTCGATGCCTTCGGGAGTTTGCGCCGCCGTAAAGAACGGATACGAAAGCATGAGTTCGCCATTCATAATGTGATCGATGATGAGAGCGCCTGTCGTTACCCAAAGCCATGTGGCAAGCACTTTTAACTTTTGGTAGAACGGCTTTTTTTCGCTTGCGCTGACCGCTTCGTGCAAATCCTTGGACTGCTTTGCTGCGCGGTATTCAAGCGCGATGGTGGTAAGTGTTACGAGGGCAGCTTCTGCCATAGGGACTGTAAAGCAAGACATATTATCTCCTTGATTTATTTTTGTTGAACAAGTTTGTTTGCACACCGTAAAATGCGGCATGCGCTTAAGGCTGCGCCAAAACCGTTGTCGATATTTACCACCGACATGCCTTCGGCACAAGAGTTTAACATGGAAAGTAATGGCGCAATTCCGTTGAACGAAGCTCCATAACCAACCGATGTAGGAACCGCAATCACAGGCGCATCGGTAAGCCCAGAAATTACGCTTGCAAGTGCCCCTTCCATGCCGGCAATTGCAATCACGACATTCGCCGTTCGAATCTCTTCAATCTTTGAAAGTAAGCGGTGAAGCCCAGCGATGCCTACATCAAAATGACGCGAAACAGATGCTCCAAAAAATTCCGCCGTTTGCGCCGCCTCTTCGGCAATGGGCAAGTCCGCAGTTCCCGCACAACAAACCGCAATCTTTCCCGGCAAAGTCGGAGCCTTGCGCAAATCCGCGCGGTAAGAAATAATCCGTGAAGTTTCGTTATAATGCGCAGCCATGCCGCGCTCTTGAACAAATTCAAATTGCTCCTTACTGCAACGCGTGCCAATCACAGAACATCCATCTTCGTGGAACTTCTTTAAAATCAAAAGAAGCTGCTCGCAAGTTTTCCCCGGGCAATAAATCGCCTCGTCGGTGCCGGTGCGCTTTCCGCGAGAAATATCGAGTTTTGCAAATCCAATATCGTCGTATAATTATTTCATGCCTATAAATATACGACTTAAAGTCAACTTGAAGTCAAGGGGTAAAATGAAAAAAAATGAAAAATTTTTTGAAAAAGTTTGATTTTGGGAAAATAAGTTCGTTGAACTGTGACTCTATTATGCTCCACAAAATTGTAGATTTCTACAAGAAAATGGAGTATTATTAGCTAATTTGCAAAAAATCCCAAGAAAGAGCTTCGCTTTTGGCCATTGGCGATTCGTTTCAGAAAATTATCATCACATACGATAGAATCCCGTGCCACTACGATGATAACGGATTTTTATACATCTCTTTAAAAGAATTCTTACTAGAAGACCCATTTTAATGACAACATTTTAAGAACGCAATTTTTTTTGTCATCCTTCACTGCATTCCGTTCAGGAAGACTTCCAACGAAATCTTCCCGAAAATCTCTCGTCTGGTTTCTATACTCTAACTTCTAATTGCCCGCGAAGAGGGCTGAACTTTTGCCTTGCAAAAGTTCACTAATTCCTCATTAAGTACGGCAAAGCCATGCGCATCGTGTCATCCTGAACTAAGCCATAGGCGTAGCGAACGGATCTAGCATTTATTATTTGGCGAAAAATATGAACTAGGAGCTCGCACCTGGGTTTTAAAACTACAGCTTGCGGATTTCTGCTTCGGAAAGAGAAGTGTAACGCACGATTTTATCAATCGGTTCTTCGCTTGCAAGCATTTCCTTTGCCATTTCGCGAGCTTTGTTCAAAGCTCCCGCAGCAGTTCCTCTCGCAATGCCAGCAGCAATTCCCGCTTTTTCTCCCTTGCGGAAGGCTGTTTCTTTTTCGTATAATAAATCAGTCATGCCGTCAACCTGCTTTAGGAAAAGTTCATCTTCGTAATGCTCTAAAGATACATCTTTTGAAAGTTTTTTGCAAAAGTCCTCATCGAAAAATTGTTTGTGAGAGGCGCGCTCGTAAATGATATCCCCGAAAAAGCGAAGCATTTCGGCGCGCTGCGAGCGCTCCTTTTCCGTTTCGGGAGTGTGCGCGTCATTTGCCAAAAATTTCTCAACTTCGACAAAGTAAAAGTCAAGTTTTGGATAATACGATTCGCCATTTTTCGTCAAATTTACATGATGAAAATAAGTCTCGGGGTCGAGTTCAAATTGGTTGCAAGTGAGAATTGAAAGCACGTAAATATGCGGCAATTCGTAGCTTTCGGACTTTTTGACTTGATTTGTAATCACGCGCGAGGTGTAATACAGCAAGCGATCCATGAAAAAATCGCTGTCGGTTTGTTGGACTTCAATGAGAATCGGTTCGTCATTTTGGTTTGTGCCGATGATGTCAAAAATTGTGGTTTTGTTATTCAAAATGCCGGGCTGTTCTTCGCGCTCAAAATGAAAATTTTTGATGCGATTTTTGCCTTCGAATCCCATCATTGCGTTTAAAAATTTGATGAGCCGCGAAGGATCATGCTCGTTGACCATAAGAATTTCGAAAATCGCATCGCTGAACGGATAAACATTCTTGAAACGCGCGCGGAATTTGGCGAGGTTCGACGGATCTTCTTTGATTGCCTTTAAGAGGGCGTAATACTGGCTTCGATTCATTTTCACTCCTTCCTCGCTGACATGCTAAAATTTCCACAGCGAGGCTTAAAATGGTTTGAAAAGAATATAATAAAGCAAAATGACAAAAAGTGACAGCGGGAAAAATTAGAAATTAGTAATTAGGAGTTAG